>JAFGWW010000423.1 GCA_016936955.1 Planctomycetota bacterium
ACTTCAGTCGGATAGCCCCCTAGGGGGCTGGGTCTGGGAGGCTTTCTTTCCTTCAAACGAATTTGCGAAACTTTCTGGACAGGACCTGGTTGACATGGCAAAATGTGGTGCACATTAACCTCATCATGTCGCTATAAGCTATAGATATTGCAATGGTTTACAGATTCACCCGCAGCCACTGATAACCAGGAGGCCGTAAATTCGAATCCTGCCCCCGGATGGTTTTATATTTGCGAAATGCGCAGGCTATCCATCTACTGATGGGCTTGCCTTTATCCGATAGTTGTAAGATAAATTTCTGATTGATATGATTAATTACCACTGGCGGTAAATATAATTATCGCCATGATTATTATCAAGATGACAACCCCACCAATAATTAAGGGCAGCTTCGATGAGCCTGCACCAGTAGTGGCCTTATTTTCAACTGCGGCTTGCTCTTGGGGATCGCCCTGCCCCGCATCATCTGCGGCAGGACGCTCAGCTCCGAGATCACCTTTCTTTGCGACGATGGTGCTTTTGGGTGCCTGACTCTGCTTTGCCTGACTCAACATGCCGCGGAGCTTATCGGCGAGTTCTGCCGAATCGCCCTCATCAAAAGTCATAACGCCACGGTCGGTAACATCGGTAGCTATCGGATCGCCGCCAGAGACAACATCGGTACTGTCTGCAGTATTGAATACAATGGTGATCGAGCCGATCTGGATTTCATCGTGGTCATTGAGGCGTTCCTTCTCGATCTGCATACCATTAAGCTTGGTCTTGTTCTGAGAGCCAAGATCCTCAATTATATACTCACCACTTTCATCCTTGAAAATCTTGGCGTGTTTACGGCTTGCGTTCACATCATGGATAACAAGATCGCCCTGTCTTCCGAGGATAAGCTCATCTTCCGTAATACTGACTTTATTAACAGCCTGGCCGTTTTTGCGAACAACAAGATAAGGCATTTATTACTCCTTACATATTATTAAAGCCTGAATTCTTCCCCGGAGGTGGTATAAGTTTCCGGATGCCGTTCTTTCATCTCCTCGGTAACATTATCCGCCTCATCCTGATTATCCATCAGCTTGGGGGTAATAAAGATCAGAAGCTCCGTCTTCTCCGGCGAATCGGTCTGGCTCTGCTGGCTGAAAAGCTTTCCCAGCACAGGGATGTTTTTGATAACCGGCACTCCACTATTGGCTTTGCGCTGAACATCCTTGAGCAGGCCGCCGATGACAAGGGTGTGCCTGTCTTTCAGAATTACGCTGGTTTCCGCCAGCCTTTCACCGATACGGTGGGTAAGGTTTTCCTCATTGAACTGAAGAAGCGTACTGACCTCCTGGCTGATCTCCAACATAATTTCCCGGTTATCGACAATCTTTGGCTTGATGGTAAGATCAATGCCAACCTTCTCATAATCGTAGGAATTAACAGGATTGTTGTTCGAGTCGACCCGGCTCTCCTTGAGAATCGGGATCTCCTCGCCAACATGGAGCTTGGCCGTCTGCCCGTCAAGGGCAACCAGGTGGGGGCAGGAAAGGATGTTAACGTCTTCCGAGGTTGCGTAGGCATTAAGGAGCGCGGTCCACTGGCTGTCCTTCAGGAAAGAAAGGCGCAACCCGCTTACTCCGTCAAGGAGCTTGTCGCTATCAAGCTGAAAGTTACTTATGCCGGTGTTATATTTCACATCTTTGCCACGTGCTTTGCCCGAAGTCTCCCATTCGAAACCAAAACGGCTGCTGGCGGTATGGGAGACCTCAACAACTTTCGCTTCGATCAGCACCTGCCCTTTTCTGCGATCAAGGCTGGGGAGAAGTTCCTTCATGCGGCGATGAATGAATGGCGTACCTGTCAGGAGGATTGCGTTATTATCCGCATCGATCGCCACGCTTGGCTTGAGACCACCGCTAGAGTCACCACCTGAAAGTAAATTAGGCAATGAAGCTGAAAGCTTCTCCGCCGAGGCAAAATTGAGATGGTATACGCTGGTTTTTACTGCTTTTGATTCAACATCGAGACTCTGAATGATCTTTTTAACCTTGCTGATATTTCCGGCCGTATCGGTTATTACGAGGGTATTGAGCCTTTCACTGACAACAATATTACCTTCCTGGCTGAGCAAAGGGCGGATCTGTTCGAGAAGGCTGCTTGCCTGGACATATTCCATGCTAATGACTTCAGTGGCAATCCTGTCGGCGGGGGTATTCTCGCTGAAGGAATCTAGAATATCACGCGGTATTTTTTCCCGCTGTATCACCTTGATATAGCCGTCTGAATTTACAAGGCCATATCCGTGCATGGAAAGGATGGTATCGAGCATGGCAAGGGCTTTCTGCTTCGGGATCGGCCCGGGCGAAATAACAGTGACCTTACCCTTGAGCTTATTGTCGATAATAAAGGTTTTGCCGAGGATTTTGGAATAGTAATCAATAACCGAGATTATCTCCGTGTCCCGGAAGTTAACCGTAACCATGCCGTCATCATTATCGTGACTTCCGGCAGCCTCATTCCCGGCATCATGCGCGACAGGGCCAATTCGTTCGCCCTCCGCAACCTTAGGCATTTCACCAAAGGGTGGAACTTCGCCGGCGTGAATCGATCCAGCAACCAGAAGAAGCAATAAAATATCTCTGATACTGCTCATATAAACTCCTATTTCATCTCGGGCGGTCAAATGCCCGCTATTTATTCAGTCATGGAAATGCTGACCGACAAGGGCTGTCCTTTTCTCAGCAAGCCTACAGCTATTGATTCCTTCTCCGAAGCCCCGTCAATTGCATCCCTTGCCGCAGAAAGGGTAAATACCTGCACCCCGTCTATGCTCTTTACTATATCCCCGGTGCGAACGTCAATGTCAAAGCGCCGGAGCTTGGTCACGACAAGCCCGTTGTCCTTCGCCGAGGGGCGGACACTGAAACCGATTGACTTACGTCGCGCAGGCTGCTCTTTACGAACAACAGCAGGCTGGGCTCTCTTTTCTTTTCCAGTTGGTTGCGCCTGGGCCGCGGCGATGAACTTGTCATAACTCGAGCGAAGCTTGAGCTCTTTCGTCATCCCGTCTTTTTCAAGAACGATCCTGTCCCCGTAAATCGCACCCACCTTCATATCGCGTACCTTATCATTGCATTTCACGACAAGGTCGTTCCTGTCTGCCCCACCAATAATTGCCCACCCTCCTCCGTTGCGTCCGGCGGCCACGCCGAGGAGTTCAAGCCCGTTGGTGCTGAAGGTTGCTTTCTCCGGCTTCGGCTTAGGCTGCACGACAATAACCGGCTTGGGCGGAGCCTTGACAACAGCGGTTGCTGGCAGCTTCGGTTTGGGCGGCTCAGAAAAAACAAATACATTACGCCCTGCACCGGTGTAACTGGAGAGAGACGGATAATTCGGAACTTTCTGGACGTCATCTTCGCGGAATACCGCCTCTGATAACTGCGGGGCCACAGGCTGAGGATCATTGGTCACCGAGATGCCGAGTACGCACAGGGCGGCCAATATGCTGATCAGCCCCCAACGCGTCATTGAGCGGGTGCGGGCTCGCATGAAAAATATGCTCTTCTTCTCCGCTTCCGCGCTTCTGGGTCTATTCATCGGAACTCTCATCTGATTCGGCGTCAGCCGCCAACACGGGCGCCGCTTCGTCTTTGTAAAAATACCGTTCAGCCAGCATCCGGCAATTAACCACCCCCTTTTCCAAAGTCAGATACATTTGTCGCGTACGATGGAGATACTTCCCGGTCTCAAGGGAGTAAAGCATTCGCTGGAACGTACTGTAAGAGCCACTGAAAGTAAGCTCAAACTTATATTTGTCGAAATTAGTGTTGCCACCTTCCTCGTCAAGCTCCGGCAGGGGGCGGATGCTATGGAGTACGGCGCCGGTTTCGGAGGCGGCGCTCTGGAAGCTCCTGATGCATATGCTGAGATGCTCTTCGGGTGGCGCTTCACCAACGAATTTATTAAGCATGTCATCAACTTCGGTGCGCGTACTCCTGAGTTTCCGCTGGCGGGGGCGCAGAAGTTTTTTCTTCCGCTTCAATGAGGACAGCTTCTTCTCTTGAGCGGAAATTTTATCGAGGGCTGATTCGTAGCGCTGGAGATACGGATCAATGCCGCACATATATGCAACCACAACGCCGAGGAAGACGATGCATATGGTAAGGGCTCTCTTGTCCTGTTTTGAGATCGCCATTGTCATCCTTCTTGCCTTTCAGCCTTCTTGCCGAAAGGTACTGCTGCCATGCCTTCGCCATTTTCCCGGCGGGCGGCCGCTATCTCTTTACTGCCTTGCTGTAATGCACCAAAGCTGAATTCAATCCTGAATCTGAAAAAACCGTCCTCGCGCGCTTCGGCAAAAAGGAGGCGCAGATTTTTCACATTCGGCTGCTTGCCCAGATTTCCAAGCAACAAAAGTATGTCAGGCTCTTTTTCGGCAATACACTCGGCCTGAACACCAGTATCGGCGTCGTAGCGTATGTCTGTCATGCGCACCCGGTAAGGCAATGAATCCTGAATGCTTTTCAGGACATCGAGAGCCATCGGCTTGCCAAGGGTGAGTGCGTAAAGACTATTTCGTTTATCCATCAGGCTTGATATTTCCTGTGCCGCCTGGGTTGACTGCTTTGCAAAAACCTTGAGCTGCTCGCTCTGGATTGACATCCGCTCGGCCTTCTTTTCGGTTTTCCGTACGTGTGCAATACCGGCGAGGATCATGATAAGCGCCACAGCAGCCCAGATGGCCGCGCATTTCAGGATAGAACCCATGGTGGCCGGGGCATACTGCTCGCGCTTGAGGAAATCGGAGAAGGCGAGAATGCTGCGGCCTTCCCACGGGCGCGGGCTCATGCTCGCCAGATGGGCTGCGGCGAGATAGCCGACAAGCCGGGGCTCGATAGTCGTGTCTGCGGTAAGAAGTTTCTCCGGCACGAAAGGTTCCGGCTTCTCGCAAAAATATTCCTGCACAAGAAGATTTTCCAGACCACAGGCAGGAAGCTGGCTATCATCCTGGATAGTGGTCCAGCAAACAGGCGTCCCGTTGTTGCAGCCGATAATTGCAAGGCTGCCGCGCGTGGTTGGAATACAGAAAGCGATCTTGCCCGGTTGTGGCGGACGGATAAGCGGATAGAACAGTGGCTCTATAGCGAAGCTGACAAGAACCAGCCCCGCCGCCTCGAGACGCCTCTCCCACTCATGCGCCTTTTCAAGCGGGATGGCAATTACAAGCGCGCCGAGTTTATCGCCCACAGGCTTTATCAGCGCATCATAGGCATACTCTTCCATCTCAAGGGGAAGGAGCGGGCTGGCCTGCATCATGGCCATTTTCCGCGCCTGACGCTTGGCATCTTTCGGCAGGTTTACGTAACGGATCGACCTGTCGCATGTACGCACAATGAGCCACACATCCAGCCCGGGATACTGGGTGGAGTCATGGGGGCCCAGCGTCTCCTCCGTGACGAGTGAAATGTTTTTGCCATTGATTTCGAAGATTGCAAGGTGAAGGTTCTCTGCCTCAATCTCCGCCATCCCGATAATGCGCTTCATACAACTCCTGCTCGACTATAATCAGTCGCTTCCGTTTTTAACAGGCATGACCGCAACCGGTTGCAAGCCAACCTGCCTCCATGATGTCACCGCCACTTTATCCTTGTCGAGGGTAAGCGAAGCGAAGATAGCCATCCGCATACCATCCTTGCTTTGTCCAATACTGACGCAATTAAAGTTGGACGAGGCAACATCAACAAGCTTCTTGATCTCTTCAAGCTTCTTCATCTTTGCCTCGTCTTGCTCAGCGTCCTTGGTCAGTAGTCCCGAGACCTCGAGAAACTTCTCGGTCGTCTGGAATCCCTCCCCCTGGGCTCTGGCCTGCTCAACTTTCTTGAGCTCCTCCTCTTTAATTCCGAGAGCCTGAATAACCTCCTTCGGCGCGGTATTTACGTTTATCCTTCCGCTGGAACATGCGGTCAACTCAGCGGACATCCCTTTGTTTTCGCCTCCGTCGCCGTAGATCATCTTCGGCGTTATGCCGTTAACCGACAGCAGATCGTTGAGGCTGCAAAAAGGGGCGTTCAGCCTTGAGGTTTTCTCTGCTTCCTTTTCCTTCCGCGCTTCAGCCAGAGTTGTAACAAGGGACGTTGACTTCTTCTCCCCCTGCAGCTCCTTCCTCTTCAGGACTATGGCCTTTGCTATTTCCGGCGCTACCGATTTAAGCCGGGCCAACACCTCCTCCGGCGCGTTATTCACGTTAAACTTTGACTCTTCATCGACAAGGCCAAAATCGTCGCCAGCCTTTACCTCTCCTGATTCGGTTATCTCCAAAGTCGGGGTGACGCTGAATTCACCTTCCTTGAGCTCATACCTTTCATAGAGTTTCTTCGAGGAAAACCATTCCTTGCCGGGCACATGGCTCTTCTCCCTGCCATGGTTGTGGAGCTGGGCAACAACAAACTCAACCCCTGCCCTGCCGGCCACGTAAGCTTTCTTGCGATTCATGCGATTGCGGGTTATGGCAATCTCGGTTCTTCTCCCGTAGGCGATCGCAGCTGTCGTGATACTTAATATTGTCACAAGCCACATGACCACAATCAGGACTGAACCACGGTTATTCTTCGCATTCACGATCAATTGACTTCCGTCCTTATGATCTGCGAATAACGTTTTTTATTCTCTTTGCTCTCGCCAAGCCCCATGACGACCTTTATCGCGCGGGGCCATTGTTTGATCCTCATACTGCCCTGCCAGTTGCCGTCGGAATAATAGGAGAAGTCAAGGCCTGTGACGCCATTAGCAACCACCAGCTTCTGCTCCTTCTGTATCCCTCCCGGCAACGACTCGCTCTGCTTACCCAAGGGCTTGAACTCCCGAACCAGTTTATTGTCCTTTATCCTGTAATGGACAACACCCTCTCCGACGCTCCCGACCCTCACCTTGAACCGCATCTCGTTGCGGTTCCAGAGATTGTAACTCTCCCCTTTTGCTGCGGGCAAGGCAGAGCGTATGTCCTTCTGCATTACCTCACACGAATAATTTAGGTTCTGCGACTCCTGCTCATGGTAATCCAGCGAGCGAACGGTCCTGTTTGAGGCTGAAAACGCGCCGTAAACCCCGACCAGAATCATTCCGCTGATCGTCATTGCGATCAGCATTTCGATGAGGGTGAATCCACTCACGCACAAACCATGATTACCAGTTGGTAATGTCCGCATCGTCGCCCTCGCCGCCTTCCTTACCATCCTTGCCGAAACTCACAAGGTCGTACTCCTGCGGATTGTTCTTGCCGGGGCTGGTATACACATAGGCATTACCCCAAGGGTCAGTGGGCAGTTCCTTCTTCTTGAGATAAGGCCCGCGCCAGCCTTTTGGCTCGGGAGAACCGCTGGGCTTCTTGATCAGAGCGTCCAACCCCTGCTGCGTAGAGGGAAAGTTGCCGTTATCCAGCTGGTAACTATCCAAGGCGAGAGAGAAGTTCTCGATCTGCTGCTGCGCCGCCGAGACCTTAGCCTGATCGGTGCGCCCAAGGAAACGGGGGCCTACAACACCCGCCAGAACTCCGATGATTATAATAACGACCAAGAGCTCAATTAGTGTAAAGCCCCGGGACTGTCTCTGCTTCATCCTCATGTTTCTCCTTAATTATCCAGTCTTTATTTACGTCTTCCGGCTCAACCATCTCTTTAAAACTCATATTCGGGGTGTTACCCCACACATCAACGCTACGCGCGACGGCAACCTTGACATTCTTGCTTTTACCGCGCTGGTAAATTTTAACTCTGGCCACAGTCCCCGGTTCAAGGTTTCGCACATAACGGATCAGGGATTCGGCGTCCCTGCACGTATGGCCATTGACCTTCAGAATGAAATCCCCCGGGCGTATTCCAGCGAGATATGCCGGGCCGCCAGCCTTGACCTTTGTGACCATCACCCTTTGGGTTCCGCTTGCACCAAGATCATTAAAAAAGTGCTCGCTCTGGGTCATCCTCGCATACAGCCCCAGCGTGGAATCCCCGAAAGGCGCTACCGGCTTACTCCCCATCCCGTACTGGCACCCAGAAGCTGCCAGCATGGCTAAGGCGCAAACACAGAGGGGATGGATAGCGTTTTTTGAAACATGGTTCATTCGTTGTCCGTCCTAATCAGCTTTTGTCGCAAGCTTCCTATCGGCGTGAAGGGTATGCAAAGTCACCTCTCGCTTACCGCCGGAAGACTTGAAATATACGGTCATGGACAGCTGGATAAGACCTGCGGTGTCGGTACGCTCCGCCTCCAGCTTCCATGAATAATTCGGTTCGCCGGGGAACGCTCCACTTTGAACCCCAACGTTGATATCATCGAGAGTAAGTTCATCCAGCTTGCTCTCGGCCAGCATGGCGGCGCGGGAATATCCGCTCGTAATCCCGGCCGTCCTGACGCACTGGGACATAAGCCCGCATACCGCGCCAAGCGAGAGGCCGGCGATCACAGTCGCCACCATTACCTCAATCAGCGTGAACCCCTTGTTCTTGCCCATGCTAAAACATCTACTCCACTCTAGGCAACCCGCTGATCTTATCCACAACCACCTTTATGACCCGCCCAGACTTGTCATGGAATGACAGGCTGGAGCCGGAGGAAGTCCCGTCAGAGAAGAAGGAGATCTCAACCCTGCCGCTCCCAGAAGCACCTTCCGTCTTTACAGTTATACCTTCAGGCAGTTCCCTCTTGCCGAGTGATGATTTAACCGCATCACCACCCTTGGCCTTCAGGCTCATATTTCTTTTGCCGTTATCGATAACGACCGTGTATTCCTTGACTTCAGCCGCTGACTTCGATCTGGCCAGCTTGCATATATTGCAAAAATCCCTCGCCGTCTTCCGTACCCTCGCCCCGAGGATTTGCTCTGAAAGCCTGGGGGCGACAATGGCGGCTGCGATAGCAATCAGAACAATCACTATCATCAGCTCAATCAGGGTAAAGCCACCCGGTTTCTTGCGAGCGAAATGCAAATCTGCCCCTACTCTTCAACAACCCGCTTACGAAAGATGAAGAGGCCGTCATCAGTCATGCCGGCATACTCGAAACCATCCTTGCCCATCTTATCAAGAATCTCCTTAAGCTTTTCTTTTCTGGAGCCGCCATAAGTAGACTCAACCTTGTATTCCCACTTGCTGGTAACAAGGAGGGCATTGCTCTTCTTTATCGCTTCCTGCACCGCTTTCAATTCATCAAGCTTGACAGACATTTCCTTTATCTGGTTCTTCAAAGTCTTGACTTCCTTGAGCAAGCTTGCAGCGTCCCCATCGCTTCCGGAAGGCCTTGGAGGAGCGGGACGTTCCGGTTCCCGTTCATCGTCAGACCGCTGGACAGGTTCGCCGGCGGTGGTCCGGACATTCCAGCCGGAGATCATTACAGCGCCAAAAATAAGGGCTACAATCAAAGATAATGGAAGATACGTGTTTTTCATGATCATCCTCCCGTGCTCATCTCAAATACGGGCAGCAGCATTGCCACCACGATAAACCCGATAACCACCCCCATTATAAGTATCATAAGGGGCTCAAGAATTTTTGTAAAGGATTTCACCACATTGCGTACATCACGGTTATAGGTAATTGCAGCCCGCTCCAGCATGGAGCCCACCTGCCCCGATTCTTCCCCCACCCGGATCATCTCTATAAGTTCATCGGGCAAGGCATTTGTAACCTGCAGGGTGTCGCTCAGGGGATTGCCCTGTTTTACCTCATCAAGACTTTCGCCTATAGCCTTGGCTATAACCTCGTTGCCGGTTACGTTCTGAACGCAAGCAAGGCTTGAGACCAGATCGACACCGCTGTCAAGTAACGTGGACAAGGTCTGGCTGAAGCGTGCGGTCGCAGACTTCAGGCAAAGATCGCCCACGATCGGCATTTTCAGAAGGGTAGCATCAACATTCAGCCGTCCTTCATCAGTCTTCGAATATTGCTTAAACCCGAAATAACCGCCAACAAGCGCGCCGAGGATAAGCCACCAGTAATTCTCAAAAATGCTTGAGATCTGCATCAGGATCATGGTGGGTGCAGGCAAGGCCGCCCCCATATCCTCAAACATGACGGCAAATTTAGGAACAACAAAAGCCATGAGGATGACCAGAGAGCCGCCCATGGCCAGCATCATGAATCCGGGATAGGTCAGGGCGCCCTTGATCTCTTTTCTCAACTCTTCCGAGCCTTCGCGCATAGTCGCCAACCGCTCGAACATGGTTTCCAGCTGGCCGCTCGTCTCTCCAGCCGACACCATATTTATATAGAGCTTGTCAAAGATCTTCGGATGCTCGCTTATCGCCGAAGTTAATGTATTACCGTTTCTGATCGCATCGGCGAGCTGCCCGATGAGTTCGGCAAGCGATTCCTTTGCGGCATTGCGCTGGATAAACTCAAGCGCCCTGATAAGGGGAAAGCCGCCTTGCAGGAAGGTGGCAAGCTGTCGTGTCAGGGCGGTTACATCGCTCTGCGAAACGCCGGGGAAAAGAATATCGCCTATTGATTTGCGCCTGCTCTTTGCCGCTCCGCCGCCCAACACCCCGGACGACAGCTCAACCTTTTGTGCAAACATGCCATCACGGCGGAGGCGGCTAACAACCTCCGAACTCACCTTGGCCTCCATGTCACCAGTGACAATCTGGCCGGATTCGTTCATCGCCGTATATGCATATAAAGGCATATTTCAGTCCGTTCAAACAATCTGCATCAGCAGAACCGTCAGGTTTCCGTATCCATCTGCGCTACTCGCAGAACTTCCGCGCGCGAGGTAATCCCCATCCGTATTTTCTCATCCCCATCCTCGAGAAGAGTCATCATCCCGTTCGCTTTAGCCGCTTCGGTAAGGGCCACAGTTGTCGCATTATCATTTATTGTGCGCCGAATCTGGTCATTGACCACAAGCAGTTCGTGCAACCCGCAGCGCCCCTTGTACCCATCCTCGGTAACACCGTCGACCGGCACAGGAACAAAGCCGTCGCCATCAGGCGCGGGCTTTTTTGAATCGCCGTAAAGCTTGCGCACCAACCGCTGGGCAAGGACACCGATCACCGTCGCCGAGACCATGAAATTATCCACCCCCATATCGATCAGTCGCGGAATTGAAGCAGGCGCGCTGTTCGTATGCAGGGTCGAGAGTACAAGGTGGCCTGTAAGGGCGGCTTCGGTTGCAATATGTGCGGTCTCGCCATCTCGTATTTCACCGATCATCACCACATCCGGGTCTTGCCTGAGGATGCTCCGCAGGCTACGGGCGAAGGTGAAATCAATTTTCGCGTTGACCTGTATCTGAGTAATCCCTGCCAACTCGTATTCGATCGGATCCTCGGTGGTAATAATCTTCCGCTCCGGGGTGTTGATGTAATTGAGGCCCGCATAGAGCGTGGTCGTCTTACCGCTGCCGGTCGGGCCGGTTACAAGCATAATCCCGTTCGGACGTTCGACAAGGGCTTTGAAATTGTCGAGCACCTTGGGGAGGAACCCCATATCGTTGATAGAAATCTGGACATTTGATTTATCGAGTATTCGCATTACCACAACCTCGCCGTGTGCGGTTGGTGAGGTTGCCACGCGGATATCATAATCCTTGCGGTCGAGTTTTAGTTTTATCCTACCGTCGAGGGGAACTCTTCTCTCGGCGATATCAAGGTCCGCCATGATCTTGATGCGGCTCACGACCGGTGCCGAAAGGCGCTTCATATGTTTCGCTTCGACGCGCAGAACGCCATCCACCCTGAACCTTATGATAAGGCTGTCGGCTTCCGGCTCGATATGGATATCGCTGGCGCCCTTGTGTATTGCTTCGCGGAAAATACGGTTGACCAGGCGTATAACCGGGGCTTCGTTGGCCATATCGCGAAGGTCTTCCACGCTGCCGGAGTTACCATCCGACTGCAACCCGTCAACGTCGTCGTTGCTCTCCTGGCTCAACTCCTCATAAACGCTTTCAATCGTGCTGAGCAGCAGTTCAGGAACCGCCAGAAAAGGATGTACCGGCTGGTCAAAGAAAAGCTGCAAATCAGAGAGCTGCTCGCTGCATAGCGGACTGCCGACGGCAACGGCAATGCCATATTCCCTCAACTCCATTGGAAGGAGAACGTTATTTTCGCAGAAATGCCGCGGCACCTGCCTTGCGTAATCGAGGGTAATGTCAGGCCGTTCGTTAAGGTCAACCGAGCGCATCCCGAACAACCCGGCCGCAACCGCCAGAACATCCGCCTCGCTTGTTCCATCAGACATCTCCTGGGCAACTTTATAGAGAAAGTCCCAACGCGGAGAGGCGTTCATTACCTGTGCAAGGGTCGCACAGGTATCCAAACCCTGTGCGACCAATGCATTTTTAATTGCTTCCTGCTTGTTAACTACGTCTGTCATCTTTGCCTCTATAGAAGATATCCGTTAACGGCTTCCGATCTGCGGGTCCCAAAGCGGGAACGGAGCATCCCACTTTAAATAAAGCGGGATTACGCGCCAGTCAAGGTTTCTTCCAAGAACTCGCATAGTACGGACTTCGCGGAGGTTGGGCACATGGATGTTCCTCTGGAACCGTCCAAGGCTCTTGTCAAGTATCCACCCCTGCAGATATACGCCCACATCAGCGGTAATACTGGACGGTTTCTTATACTGGAAGGTGATTGCCGTGTTGAGGCCACCCTTGGCGCCGCTGTACGGAATCCAGCTCTTGTGCCAACCGAAGAACCACCATCTCTTGTAGTAACCCCCCATGCCAATATTGAATTCGCTACCGCTGTTGACGTTAAGCTGGCTGCTGCTCCGGGTTATCTTCGTATGGGTCCAGAGTACACGGGATCCGGCGACATAGATTGCGCCATGGAGCCACGATTCTTTCGGGTCAAGCACAAGATCCCCAATAAACCCGGTGGTGGGTACGCCGGGGAGAAGCAACTTGACAGCACCGGCCACATGGAAGTTTCCGTTCTCGTGTATCTCGCCTTTCAGGGTACCCTGGAACGGAGCCTTGAGCTGGCCACTGAAGGTCAGGCCGTTGTCACGGCCGTCAGGGTAATGCCTGAATGAAAAGCTGCTGCTGCCAAGCTCAAAGCCCTGGACAACAATATGGCCGTTGGCAGCAAGGGCAACACCGCCCGCCTCGTCGATATGACCGGCAAAGGCAAGGGCAGTCTGGATGAGGAGTTTGTCGCCAATCTGCATGCTGCCGTCGACGTCAAGCCCCATGGGGATCTCGCGGAAAGCCGGATCGCGAACAATACCCCTCTTTGCATTGACAATATCAACAAGCTGGAAATTACCGCCATGCTCAAGCATTACGCTTGTATGGTAAGGCCCGTAAGGTGCGGAGGGCGTGGTAATCTTGCTCGCTGATTCCCGAAGGCTTTCGGGTGTCATTTTCTTGTCTGTATCCTGAATGGGAAGCCTTCCAACAACCACCTTATGGGTAACGCCGCCACTGGTTACGTCATAATATGAGGTGCTTCCTTCATCACCCTTCAGCCCGCCAAGCCCGATCAGTGCGCCGGTATCGTTAATCGACGCAACATTGGCCTTGCCGCCCTGAGACCAGCTCATGGTCATGGTGTTTATCTTCTCGCCGGTCTTTGCGACAATTTCATCGACCGCACCGGACTTGCCGCTGTCAGAGCCAGCACCGGGCTTGGCGAGATACCAGCGCATCTGGCCCGAATCGCCGTATTCGCGGTTGGATGAACTGTTGGAGAGCAGCATATCGAGGGTTCCGCTGATACCGGAGACAAGCTCGATCTCCGTCTTGCCTGACTTGGGCGATTCAACTGAAAGAGTACCGGTACCGGTAAGCGTGGCCTTCCAGTTTATATCGTCAGCAAAGCTGAATGTGAACTCCGGATCCAGCTTCTTGCTTTCAAATCCTCCGGTAGGCGCGATGCCCATGGTATTGAGAGAGAGGGTTATCTTCTGAATGCCAGTGTTACCTTCACTATCCGTCTTTGATGGGTCGAACAGAAGGAGATCAGGCGAGGCAATGCCGCCACCATTGTATGCAACCATGATCTGGCCGGCGTTGTTGATTTTTACGATATTGGCCTTGCGCCATTCGCGCACCTTCACCGTATAGGAGCCGAGGTCATACTTCCGCCCCATGATAGTGGTATACCTCTGCTTCATTACGTCCATTACAATGCGGCAGTTGGCAGTGATATCGATCCCTGCAATCGTGCCGTTCTTCAGCATAAGCTGAATCTTTGTACCCTTGACTATGGGCCTGGCGCTCGCGTCCCTCATCTGCCACAGCTTCTTCCACGTACGGGCCGCGTGACAGTCGGGATTACCCATTGCCACTTCGCGCGTAGTGGTAATCTTGTCGACAGGCATGATTCCCATGCTGGCGACAGTGTCCAGCTCGAGTTTCTTGAGCGTTCCAACAACACCGGCCTCCGGCGCGTTCGCAACCTTGGTGCGGATCTCAAGGGCGCCATTGCCAATACTCGCGCTTACGTATCCGTAGGGGGAGACAGTCACGCTCGTATGGTCGGTGAGTTGAACATCATAACCTTCGCTATCCGAACCGGTGAGTTTTCTGCCACCGGCGGAAGAGCGAACCTTGGCCATTAGCTCGCTTGGCTTGGAATTTGCGCCCAGCTTGAGCCCATCCACAAAGCTCTTGGTTTTCGTTATTTCCGGCTTGAGCTCGATCATGCCGGATACAATTGTAACCGGTGTACCGTTGGCATTAACCGTTTCCTTTGTTGGCTTGCCATCAAGCACCACTTCCGCGCCAGCCCGCTTGCTGCCACCCTTGACGGAGACCACCTTGTCAGCGGCGCTGTTATACAGACGAACATATGGCGTACCGTAAACAGGCGCCAGGTTCCATTTAATCCTGTCGCCGCGGGCACTATCCCATACGCATGCGTTGTCGTCCGAGTAGGCCAGTCCTTTTCCGGCCAAGCGGTTATGGATACTGTATATATTGCCGCTATCGTTATTCTCAGCCCACTGCATGGCAAGGGACTCTTCATCAAGCCTGCTCTGAACAAGGCCGGCTCCGTTATCGGTATTCTTCTCGTTCCCGAGAGTCATGTACAAATTAGACAAACGGTTCTGGAGCCTGATGTAACCGCCATCGGTATCGACCAGTTTCCAATGCTGGAAGGAAAATTCCCCTGGCATTTTTTCCGCGGCATTGATGGTGTCAATGGAAGCCAGAAGAGAAGAGAGCCTCGGAATTGTGCGGTTTACAAATACCTGCTCCCTCGCCTGCAGGCGATAATGCAGGTGGCCGCTGAGAAGATTGAAATTGCTGACACCGATCTTGATCGGCAAATAGCCTTCCCGGTTTTTCTCGGGTATGGTACTGACAATACCGGCAAGGGTATCTTTCGGGTTACTTACTGCTTTAATGAAAGGAGGAAGCAGCGGCACTATATCCCCGGAGTCAAGATCGATCTGCCCGCCGACTTTCGCGAGAAGGTCAAGCTTGTCCGGTGCGTTGAGAACCTTTGCCGCCTGTTTGGGCATAAAGAGATTCGCTTCCCTGACCGCAAACTTCGGGAAGAGGGTGTTAAACTTACCTCCCCTGCCGCACTGGTTGAAGATCTCATTTACCTGCCCCTTCTGGATATATCCAACGGCATCCATTATCATGCCGATATCGACAAGGTCGGGTCTGGGGAATTCAGATTCCATTGCCATGCCGAAGCCGCCAGCATTGGTCTCAATGCGGCAGCTGTCGTAAAACGGCACGGGAATCATCATCGGAGTCGGGACAATCTGTATAAACGTCAAATGCCCTTCTTTCAGGTCAAACAGGGTTCCGAACCCCTTTTCGGGCGCACCAATTTTGAGCCTGGTGGAAAGGTCGGCGCTGAGCGCGTATCCATAAAGCCATGTACTTACGCCAGCCTCGTCCAGACCGAATTCAAAGACAGGCTTGATCGCGATTTTCGGGCTGCCTTCAGTATCAACCCTTAGTACGATACCGTCCTGAACGTTGGCCGCCAGAGCCAGACCCAACCTGGAATCATAGGGGCGCTCGAGAGTCGGGGTGATGCCGGTCTTGCCCCCGCCGTCAAAGTCAGGCAGGTACAGACCACCCTTGAGGTCGAAGAGCGGTACTCCGTTATAAGTTATGCCCGCACCGATCTTCTCCACCCGTAAGGTTACACCCTCGATGACACTCGGTATATCAATGGGGAATTCCATCGAGTCGCTCTGGGCGGTAAAGTATACGTTGGTTGCGGAGATCGCGACCGAACCGCGTATATCAAAGGTCGGGCCCGTCTCCTTCCCGGCCAGTGCCGCGGGCAGGCCGATACCGAAGTATTTGCTGGAAGGATATTTCACCTCGAGCACGGCGGTACCGCCAACAGCAAGGTCACGACCCTTCTCAATACCGACCTTGAGCTCGTCGATACCGAACCTGAAGTCACCGAGATTGACCACAAGCCCCGTGAGCTTGAACATCACGGTCAGGTCGCTGCTGACAATAAGGCTGCCGGTCAGCTTCTCGTTACGCAGGGGCGGAAGCGGAAAACTGGGGAGGAACTCAACGCCGGCTCCGGCCTCGAAGGAGAGAAGGAATGTATTGTTCTCTTTCTTGTTTTCAACTTTGAGGGTCGCAAGGCCGACCTTCATGTCAAGGAACTCGAGCTGCGGTATTTCGGTAACCTCAAAGAGGAAGGTCCCGTCCGACTTCGCCGCCATGTGCCCGGTCAGGTTCTGTCCGCCTATAAGTGGGATTGCTTTCGGGAACATCGTGGTGGCTACTGCATCCAGCGCAACCTCGTATTGCCCCTCCGCATTTTTCGCAATTATGATAGAACCGCTGGTGAGGGCGACGGAGAGGTCGCCGATCTCGATCCTTGTCGGATTTTCCGGATCGTTCGGCACCTCGATCTTGAGCGTGCCGTCGGTCGAGAGTTCCGCCCGCGTGGTTGCATGAAGCTTGAAAATACCCGCGTTGAGATCAAGCGAGGTCTGACCCGCAATGCTCGCAACCCATGGGGAGCCGGGAGTGTGGTCGAGTACAAAACTGATCTCATCGAGGTTTGTCTGGACAGGGCCGATATCAAGGCCGATCAGATCCTTCGTTATCAGCTCAACATGGAATGTCCCGTCTGACTGGGCAAAGAGGGACGCCTCAATCGACGCGCCAACCGTAAGGTCGAGCCCCATCTTCTTGAAGACATCAATGCCCTGAAGCAGCGAGATATCCTCGACAATATACGCCTTGCCCATGGCATTGAAGTACAATTCTCCGTCCGTCATGCCAATGGAGAGGGTGCTGAGGCCAAGGCGGATCTTATCGTCAAAGATCGGCACCTCTACCGCGCTGATGACCAGGAACTGCAGGTTGGTTTTCGAGAGATCGCAGACAACGTCTACGGTATCACCCATTTTAGTGGGGAACGTATCCGGCATTTTGATGCTGCCGCTCAGGAGCAAGCTCTTCTTGTCAAGGTCGACCGCTACGGTCGGGTCCATGAGACTGAAGCCAAGAGGCTTGAGATCTTCAAGGCTGTTGCGGAAGTTGACTATGAGGGTCTTGCCCTCAACGGTCAAGGTTACGCGCTTGGGCCCGCTTATGCCACTGCCGAGAGGGCCGAGGAGCGCGCCGGGATTATCCAGCCCCGCATCGATGGAGAAGCCGAACTGGGAGCCGTTGTGGCTCGAGCCGAGAGTGAGGCTGATGCGCGAATCGCTGAACTTCAACCCTTCCGCAATGCCGGGTACCGGAACCGTGAAGCCCGGAAGATCGGCCACAATCATGTTACCGCCAGGGGCGCCCACACGCATGGCCACCAAATCCTTGTCCAGGCCGATATCTATAATATTATTGATCGTCCGGGCGGGTATGGTAATCTTCTGGAGCGACCCGTTGGTCGGTGTATTCAGGCTGCTGGTTTCAATATCAATATCAAGGCCAACTTCACCGCCGAGATCGCCGATGGGCGAGGTCTTGGCCTGATAGTATTCGCCCTGAGTATTGCCTACCCAATGGCACTCGACCACCTGCGACTTGTTATCTTTCAGTTCACAGTCGAACCCGATAAAGGTTATGGTCTTCACCCCGGCCTTCTTGAGGTCGTCCGCTGTCTTGATGGTTGTCGACACTTTCGACTCAGGGATATACTCGATGGCGGAAAAGATCATCTTCGCCTTGATTACATCCTTGAGCGGGTGTTTCTCTTCATCGGTTACAATTTTGCCCCAGCCCACAGCCGTGCTGACACCGACGATGCGGAACTTGCCCTTTTCCGGGATGGAGTCCACGGCAGAACCGCTGAGAAAACTTGATGTGATCTGGTCAAGCCCGGTCTGGTCGTTGTACAGATTCAGATTGGGATCGGCCGCGAGGATTCCCATCCCCTTCACCTCAATAGAAACGGTGCTTCCGTCAATGAGGGGCTTTAAGGGAATGTCCATATCCGTAAGCTCTTTGTCGACGGTGAATTTCCACGGGAACTTGACTTCATTCAAGGTAAGAACCAGATGGTCCTTGTCGCCGTCCTTGATGGTTGCGTCCTTGAGATTATCCTCCAGACCGCCACCAAAGCAGGCGGGCGCGCCGGCGTACCAGTCACCGCCATCCTTTTCCATGACAGTGAAACCACCGGTCCCAAATGGTTCCTTCTCTCCCCCGCTGGAGGCGGCGCAAAAGATGAGAGTCAGGAACATCCAGAACATCATCTTGTTAATTGTTTTATGTAAAAGCATCATATTACCTTTTCTCTTTGAGTTTATTACAGATCGATCTCAACCCCGTAAACGAGGGCCTGTTTGGCCGCCGAGTCATAGTCATGGTAAAATTCCATCAGATACCGCTGGGGCTTGGCGCCGGTGAGGCCCACAGGGCCGCTCTTGCGCCACTTGCGCAGCATCATGAAATCACCATCCTCCGGAGGATCATATGAGAGGTAGTTCTTGATCTGCTGCTTCTCAAGCTCCGACATGCTGCTAGTGCTGAGAATACGCCCCCAACGTCCGGGGTAATCGATAAACTCTCCGCCAGTCATCGGCTTGGTTCTGGAAAGGATAAGAAGCGGCTTGATCGGAGTAACACCAAGAACATCCTGAATCACTTCGACAACCCGCTCGTTCAGTTCAGTCTCCGGTTCGTTCGGATACTTCTCCTTGGCCTTCTTCTTAGCTTCCGTGATCTCTTTCCACTTTTTGGATTTGATCTGCTTCACCCTTTCATCCGCCTTGACCTTAACGGATTTCTTTTTGGTGCTTTTGCTGGCAGGCGCGTTCTGCTCCGCCTTCTTCTCCGACTCCTTGAGGTCGGTCAGAGTTTGTTTGACAGGGGCCTCAAGATCTTTCCTCAGAAGATTGCGGATCGCATCCTTCTTGATCGCCTCCTCTTCACTTTCGGCAGGAAGGATATGCCCCCAGCTCTTCGTGAGTTCCTTACAGACCTTGCCGTCATAACGCATCAGGCTTTCGCGGCGAACCGAACTGAGCTCACCGACATTCACGATCTTTACCGAGGTGCCGGTTGTATTCAGGGTGACCGTCTTGTCCCCTACCTTATACTGCGCCTGCCCGATGAAAGCCTTGGCTGTGGTCTGGGGCAGGACGCGCACGGGGTTGCCGCTCGAGCTGAAGCTGTTGTTGCTCGAATCGGTCGCGCACTCGTCGTAGCCGTTGGTCGCCCCCGAGACAAGGTTCCAGATCTTTTTGAACTTATTGGCCGGGAGAGTACGCTTGTGCTTCCCACCCACGGGGTACATCTGGTGGCTGCCCTTCGCGACATAGGCAACCGGGTGGGTGGACTGGGCAGCGATAAGTCCGTTGCTGCCGCACCAGCGCAGGGTCTTCTCGGCGGTAAGCGTATATTTGGAGCGGCTCTCCTTGATCAGGGTGGGAGAGTTCTGGTCGCGCTTGAAGGTTGTCTTGCCGCAGTTGCCGGAGAACACAACCATGGCAACCATCCGCTGGTTGAAGGGCTTGCTGTTGCGGTATGCGGGAACCACGCCTATTGGCTTCGAGGTTTCATTCGTGGCCGATCCTTCCGGGGCGTTACGGTAAAGGACAACGTCGATCCTGTTGCCCCAATCCCCTTCGTGGCGCTCAAACTCATGGTCGGTGTAACCGTAAAAGAGCCAGTACTGGATTATGATATAGTTCGCAGTGGGATATACGTGGGCATAAATCTCTGAGGCTCCGGTCGGACGGGGAATGGTGGTTCCCCAGATATTGGTTATTGCCGAAGTATCGACCTGCGGATCCTTGGAAGAGCTTGCATAAACATAAGCGGATGTCTTGCGACCACCCTTCAGCCATTCGCCCCTAGCGCTCCTGTACTGGGGAACGAAATTACCCTCAAGCCTGTCGGCGCGGGAAAGGACGGTAATCGTCGCCTTGCTCCAATCCACAACCGGGCCTTCGGGAAGAGGATTGTCGCTGCCGATTCCGAGAGCCTTGCGGATATCAGTTACTTCAACCTCAACCTGCCTTTTCTTGTTATCGCAAGTGGCTTCAAAAGTATCGGACTTGATCTCGTCCGGGATATTCCCCGGCACACCGAAAATATTAAGGCTGCAGCTACCCTTGTAAACATCGCCGCTATCCTCGATAATCTCAATATCCAGAACCGCCTTGCGGTGGCTAGGAATCATGACGCGCGCCTTGTACGAATCTGCGATCGATTTCGCGCCGGTACGCTCGTACCTGAAATCACCCGCCGGGCAATCGGGAACAACCTCTCCCGGCGTGAGCATTGACTTGTCGATGGGAAGCGCGAAATACATATCCTCGGGATGATACTCCCCGCTTGCGCATTTCGCCGTATACACATTCATCACTTCCGTCCATGTTTTCGGATTCGGAATCTTTGAATAGGTGGCAAATTCGTGGCTCTTGTTCTTGTCATACAGCCGCAGTCCGAGGGAACTCGAGAGATGATGGTTCACATTCGAAGGCCAGCAAGTCTCATTCGGGCTGTAGATAAGATAAGGCGCGAAGGCATTGATCAGCTCGGTTTCGAACTGGTCCACAAGAAAATCCCCGTCCGCATCCTTGGTGGCGGGAAGGACGGTAAAGTCTTCCGGCTGGCGGGCATCAAGGGTAGTGTTATTATCCTGCTCCTTCTCCTCTGCGGCGAAACCGGCGGTAGCGATAAAGGCCAGTCCGAGCAGGAGAGCGAGAGTCAATCTGGTTTTATAAAACATGCGCAATTACCTTTCAATATCAGTGTGCGCCGTAAAATTCCCGTTCCCCTATTTGGAAAACTCGTCCAATGCCTTCAGGTAATCAACCGACGACGAGGTGGCGGAGAAGGCTTCTACGAGGTTGCCGGCCTTGTCGTATACAAGCAGCATCGGGTTTACCGTGATATCAAAGGTTTTCAGTGCGTCCGGATCGGCAACAAGAAGCCCTTCGGTCTTATCCTTCTCGCCGTCTTCTCCGGCGGCGATATCTTCAGCCTTGTCCGCCATCACCACGAGCATCCGCTTTTTGACCGCGTCCTTATCCTTGTTCTCGAACATCCAGCGGCTGACGCGAGACATCATCACCGCGCCGCGGCGCTGGAGGGCGTCTTCACTTGTCAATCCCTGGAGATTTCTGATTGCGGTAACAAACACCACAAAGCCCTTGCCCCTGAATCCGGCTTTGGCGGCGGCCTTGCCGTCAACAGTCTTGTAGCTGAACTCAGGTGCGGCCGTTCCCTTCTGCGGAAGGACCGAGGTTACCTTGAGCGCGTTGGCGTCGGCAGGCTTTACATCCTCACCAGATACCCCCTTGCCGGAAGCAAGGTTGCACGCCTTGACAATTCCCTGCAGAAGCGCATTGAGCGACATGGCCTCGCTGGCGGCATTCATCCCCACCATGGGCTGCAGGAAAGCAACGGAAGAGGAGCTCTTGAACCTGATGGGTTCAAAAGCAACAACATTCTCGGCCATATCCTTGGCGTTCTTCTCCGCCTCGGCCTTGGCCTTCTTGCTTGCCTCCTCATCAATGGCAGGCGGCAGCATGTCATATAAATCAAGAAGCTTGCCCTCGGCATCAATTGAGATCGCAACATCCCTTACCGGCTCGCCGATCAGTGTGCGGACGCGGTAAAAGACCCCGCTCTCCGCCGCGTTGGCGTCAAGAACCTTGTATTCACTGACCACAAACCCGTCCTTCGCCGACGAAACCGCGCCAGCGGGAATTACCTCGCCAACGTCAACTCCCCCGAAGAACTGGGCAGCCACATCGAAAAGCGCCGGATCCATGCGCAGGCCGGGAGCTTTCCCAACCATCTCATCCACCTTCGCCTCATCAACCTGCTGGTCATTCTGCGCAGCCCCACCCTCTTCTCCAGCGTAAAGGCCGGAAGAACATATTGCGAAAGCAGTCATCGCAAAAAGACAGATAAACTTACCGTAAAGCCTCAAACTCATCACTCTCCCCTTTATAGTCAGCAAAATATTACCTTTTTGTAGAACTCACTTTTGTAACCAAACAAAAAAGCCTGTCTTCTCAGTCAGGCTTTTTGAACGATCGTTCTAATTGTGTTTTCAGTGATCTTGCGCTTGATACTGCGGAAAAGAGATCTATCTGGCACTTGGGTTATCATTTAACCAAATTCCCACATCATGGGGCGGTAATTTCAGCTGCTGGCAGAATACTTCGGTAATCCTTTTGCCAACATCGTAATAATATTCCCCCGTGGGCTCCTCACCGTCCATGTCTGCGACTATTGCGGATTTCGCAGTAACATTGTAAAGAAGCTGAGACCACAGAACATAAAAAACAAACATAATGGTCGGCTTATCGTATTCTATGCCAACCCTTTCAAAAAACGATATAAACTGGATATCGAATGGTTCAAACGACTGCATCAGCGACTGGGCAATGTTTTCATCTTTTGTAAATATCGCCTGAAGTAAGAAATTCGCCTGCTCTGCCCTGTTCTCTTCGAGGAAGAAATCGAAGATATTTTTTATGGATATCGCAATCCTGTCCGGAGCATCCTCAAAAGCACAGGTCTCGCAATCAGCTAAAGGCTCCAGCAGCTCCAGGTGCGGTATTTTCTTCGAAAGCTGATGCAGCATTGCGCAAAGGTACAGGTTGTCTTTACTCGTAAAGTGGTACATAACGGTATTGACACTAACACCCGAACGTTCGGCTATTTTTCTAATGCCAACACTATCCTTACCGTTCATGGCAAAGAGATAGCTGGCTGAATGCAGAATCTTTTCTTTTGTTTTCATGTCAAATGATGCGGAGCTTGCTGCAGTTCATGAACCCGAACTTATCAAATAACCGCAGAAAAAAAGAACGAGCATAGCTATAACCAATAACATAAATTTGTCAACCGTGAAAAGCCTCACACACCATATTCTGCAAAAAAACAAGGCAATAATAGCGATGCATGATGCCGCTGGGGTGGCAACCGAAGGTCTTTATACCAACAGCGCATTATTATGCATTAATAGCCATCATGAAACCAGCAGGCCTATGCCGCATGCTTAGTCAGAATGGAGCCATGCGGTTCATTTACGAACCCATGCTTATGAGCTTCGGCGCAGGGTTCCGGGTGAAACGCCATACCGTTTGCGGAACATCAGGCAGAAGTAGGAATAATCGCGAAAACCGCAATCCTGTGCAATCTGCTTGACCGCCCCGGATTCAGCCCCGGTGGCCAGCCTTTCCATCGCCCTGCCAAGACGCAGGGAGATCAGATAGTTCTGCGGGCTGTCACCGCAATATCTACGGAACAGGCGCGCAAAGTGATAACGCGAATAGCCGCAAGCGTCCGCAAGCTCAGCCGCCCCAAAGGATGCATCCGCATATTTTTCTCGGGCCAGACGCAAAGCCCGGACAATACTCTGGGGCATATTACCCGCATCACTCCTGCGTGCGTACAGATCACCCCGGAGCGTCAATAGCAGTTTATATAGGATAGCCGAGGCCGCGTACGCGTCAGCTCCGCCACCCATTTCGTACAAGTCGGCCAATGCCTGCGCAGCAGCGGACGAGGGAGTAAATTCCGGCATGCGCCCGCCCTCCTCCAACAGCCGCCGGGTCTGCTCCAACGCCAACTCACCCCCATACAAAACATATATGAAATGCCAATCCTGCCCCGGCAGGCGCCAGTACCGCGTCTGTTCCGGTGACATCACAACAAAAGCCCGTCCAGGAACCATCCGGTGCACCTGCCCGC
>JAFGWW010000424.1 GCA_016936955.1 Planctomycetota bacterium
ACTTCAGTCGGATAGCCCCCTAGGGGGCTGGGTCTGGGAGGCTTTCTTTCCTTCAAACGAATTTGCGAAACTTTCTGGACAGGACCGAATCATAGGGTTTTTGGGCAAACCCGAGTACGCCTTCGGCCATAATCTCCTGCGCCCGTTCGTTAAGACTGTAGCCAGAGGAGAGGATCGCCTTGATGTTTGGGTTGATCTTCTTCATGGCCCGGAATGCGTCACGCCCATCCACATTCGGCATTACCATGTCGAGGATGACCAGGTCTATCTCGTTCCACTTATCTTGATAGAGATTGATAGCAGCTTGGCCGTCCGGGGCGGTCAATACGTGATGCCCGGCTTCTGTCAGCATGTCCTTAACGTAATCGCGCAGCATTTCTTCATCATCGACAACAAGGATCTTGAGCTCGCTGCCAAGTGCTTGTGCGCGTGTGGTCGTTTCTTGAACCTCTATGGCATCTCTCCCCAATGGCAGGTAGATGTGGAACGCTGTACCCTTCCCGACTTCGCTGTAGCAGGTGATATGGCCCTTATGCTGCTTAACCGTGCCATAAACGGCCGCGAGCCCCATGCCCGTTCCTTTTCCTTTTTCCTTCGTTGTGAAGAAGGGCTCGAAGATATGCGGTCTGGCCTCCGGCGGGATTCCGCTGCCGTTATCCTCGACTGATACCCGAAGGTAAAAGCCCTCGCCACCAGTTTCATCTCCAATGCCGCAGGATGCGGGATCAAAGCGAACGACATCGGTGCTCAGGGTGAGTTCGCCTCCCTCGGGCATAGCGTCACGGGCATTGATTGCCAGATTAAGAATCGCATTCTGCAATTGTGATGGATCGCCGGTTGTGAGCGATACGCGGGCGTTCAGCTTCTGTGTAATTGAAATCCTCTTGTCGACGCTGTGTCGGAGCATTTCCACTGTTTCATGCAAGATATCATGGATGTCAACTGGTACGGACTGATACTGCCCCTGTCTGGCGAAAGCCAGAAGCTTATTGGTCAGGTCACTGGAACGTCTTGCCGCTGTGCAGATGTTCTCAGCGTAACGCCGGAGATTCGGATCGTCCAGCCGCTTGGTCAGCATGTCACCATAACCAAGGACGCCAGCAAGTTGATTGTTGAAGTCGTGCGCTACGCCGCCGGCGAGGTGGCCGATGGCGTCCATCTTCTCCATCTGGCGCAGACGTTCCTGCATTTGCTTCTGATCAGTAACGTCGTAGTTGGTACCAATCATGCGAATTGGCGTCCCGGTGTCATCTCGAACAACGATTCCATCTCCCTTGATATGGCGAACCGCTCCGTCGGGCCAGCGAACACGAAATTCGATGTCGTATTCCTTCTCGCCACGAAGCGCCGCCTGACATGCATCCCAAGCCAACCGTTTGTCTTCGGGGTGAAGGCCATTCTCCCAAAATTCCACGCCATAGACATCCGGTGGATCGGAAATCCCATACAGCCGGAACATCTGATCGTCCCAAGTCATCTCATTGTTGGTGATGTCCCAATCCCAAATACCGATGCCAGCAGAATGAGTAGCGACCGCCAACCGTCGTTGGCTGTCGCGGAGCGCGTCTTCGGCTTGTTTGCGTTCGGTAATGTCAGTCGAAATATTGCCTGTTCCGAGTAGTTTTCCATCGGGATCATAAATCGGATACTTTTTGGTCAGAACAGTCCGAATCACACCCCCCGGAGTTAATACCGGCTCCTCTCGAAGAATGTATTCACCGCGAGGAAGCGTTTGTGCTTTGCGATCATCCTCCATATAGGATCGGACAGGCTCAGTTTCGGGTGAAACACGGAATATCTCGGCGTCCGTCTTTCCGATCAACGCATCGACTGTGGTATAACCTGCGGCGTTGGCGAAAGCCTGGTTAGTTGCGACGACCCGTAGATCCAGATCTTTCACTACGACGATATTGTCGCTGTTCTCCACAACAGCAGAAAATGACGCCATCTTCTGCTCGACATGACGCACTTCGGATAAATCCAGGCCGAAAGCCCAACCGATATCTCCCATGGAGGCATAGCCCCACAGAATGTTTTTCCGAGAGCCGTCCTTACAAGTGACGACGGTTTCCATCGGCTCAATCTTACTCTTGGTCTCTATGGCCTGTGCAACTTTACTGTTCCACTCTTCAACCAAACGCTGACGGTAAGCTTCATCAGGATAGGCTTTCGGCCACCATTCCTCTACAGTTGGGACCTCATCAATCGTATATCCGAATAGGCTAACAAATGTCGGGTTGATGTACTGCGCTCTTTGTTCAACGCCTGCAGATAGATACATGGCAAGCGGCGACGTATCCGCCGCCATTCTAAACATCTGCTCCTTCTTTTTCAGTTCGGTCTCAAGCTTCTTGCGCTCTGTAATGTCCGCCGCCACGCTGAGAATGACTTCCTCATCGCCCCAATTCACGTATCGAGCAAATACCTTCAGTGGAAATTGTGTTCCGTCCTTACGGCGATGCATCACTTCAAAACTGGCATCAACTTCTCGCTCAAGCAGTTCAACACGATCTTTATAGACCTCAGCGCTTTCTTCTCCATCAAGCTGTGAAAGAGGTATAGCCATAAACTCGTCTTGAGTGTAGCCGTGGATGGAATAGGTTGCTTGATTGGCATAAAGGAATTTGCCATCCTTCGAATGAACGGTAATGGACGCAGGGGCCATGTCGAGCATGGTCCCCATCTGGCGCAGACGCGTATCCTTCTGCCGCATCTCGTCTTCGCTTCTTTTGCGTTCAGTGATGTCCAAGGAGACAGATAAAAGGGCTGGTGTTTCCGTTGGTCCATATTGGATAACTTCGAGAGAATTTTGAAACCACCGGTCTTCGCCATCGACGGTTAACATGATGTCTTCGACGGACCTTGATCCAGAATCCATCGTTCTGCGATATCTATCGATAAGACACTGTGCTTGCTCGGAAGGGAAGAATTCTTCAACACTCTTACCGGTCAGGTTGTCGCACCTTCCCATTGAGAATAGATTGGTCGACTCCCTGTTCGCATAAAGGAATACGCCATCTCGGGTGACCACCGAAATCGTTTCACGAATTGCTCTGGAGATTTGCTCGAAATTCACATCTGACTGACGGGACATACGATGCAATGTCGCAACTCCCACAAGCATCAGGATAGAGATGACCAGTGCTACGGATTCTGCAAAGGGATCAGGCGGCCGTGTGCTATTGCCCATCAAGATATGAGCGAAGGTGATCGACCTACGAACCGCCATAAGCAGGATCGCGACTGAAAGAAAGCGCCAAGGGAGCTTAGATCCGTAACGACTGACAGGCCGCAACGCCATAACTGCCGCTGCGACCTGGAGGAGTATGGAAACAAAGAGGATAGCCGAGGTCATTGCACCTACCTATGGTGACAAGTAAATAAATATGCATAATCTGTATCGCATACTTATATTAGGCCGGAAATTTTGATAGTGCGCAAGACTATTTCATCCTTGAAATCAAATTGTTTTGCGCCGCCCGCCCTATGCAAAAAAGTAGTACGGGAGAAAACCGAGGAGAGCAGCCCATTAAAAAATTGAACCTCAAGCTGACCGACAGCGTTGCGCTGTAGGCTAGCCTGTGGAATTGAGATTTGTGCGGTTCAAGCCAGCCGGAAATATTCAGACTCTGAAAGCGGGAGAGATTCTCCTTGTATTATGACAGCAGGGATCCTCCCAGCAAGGTTATTTGCTGGAAGTAGTTCAGAGATATTTTTTCGCATTGCGGCGTTACGCCGCTTCTCGATAATCGTGGTTCAACAGACCGCCGAGAATCTTCTTTCGCTTGACGATTCCGGTAATTGGCTGTGGTTTTGCATCCGGATCGAGCACCCGATTGCCAATATCATTGCCCTGATGCGGGCGGAGATAGTTGTGGTAATCCTGATATTGCTTGATTACGTAATTAAGCTGGCGGTACTTCATTCGTTTACTGTAGAACTTGCGACTCAGGCAGCAGCTTGGGTCCTGTTTTCTTGGATATTGCCAAATCTGCACACGTTCCACACGGGGATAATCAGGACGCAAAGGAAGCTGCCCAGCACATTCCGCCACGTGATCCTTCGGTTAATAATGCCAGCCATCATGGCCGGAGTCCAAGTCTCTGTTCAAAAATTCAATGCCATATGTGGACGCATGAAATTGTAATAACATCGTTGCAGACCCAGTTGTGCGGCAGGGCTTCTGGCCTGCGTGCATGGGCTGGAGTTTGCCTGTGAAGATATGCTGTATTGCGACTGATCGTCAGGTTCAATCTTTCAATTAACGATATATTAAGCTTGTTTGAGTCTTCCGAACATTCCAGAACATGATCGATCTGCCATAACTCGCCGATTTTCACTTCTCGATCTACTCTGGTGATCCTTTGAACCCGTGGTAGGCCGTGCCAGTTGTTTATCCGAATGTCTTTCCACAATGCTTGCAGATGTATCTGCGTCTGTGCCCGTTTGCGGTCTTGCCCCACCCGTGAGTGCGATATGGTCTTTGCTCTTCTGCCCGAAGAGTATACAGTCCCGGTTCGGGCAACCGCTGGTACCCTTTTGCGTGCACATTACCAAACCGCGCCTGATTGTCATGCCTGCCCCTTTCCAACTTGCCAAAATGGATGTAACAGGCTATGATAACAACAAGTTAATGGCAAAGGCTCAACACTAAATGACGGAAGCACCCAGTGCCGAGGAAATATAATGAAACTAAGAAATGTAAGCGGGTTTGAGGGCGGAGTGGTTATCAAGCAAAGCCCCGGGGCCCAGCAGAAGCAACCACTCCACGCCAGAATTTTTGCGGCCTTTTTCTCGCTGCTGACCATTGCCGTCGTCCTTACGACTGCGGTCTATATTTATCTTGCCCTCACCTCCTATAACCCGATCGGCATACTGCACCACGACGAGGCAGGCCTCTCGTTCCCCATGCAATGCACGGTAGAGACATTTGAGGCAGCCGAGGGCAGCGAGATAAAGGACGGGCAGATTATAGCCAAAGCCAGGACCAATGAAATTGATGCCATGCTTGCCGTTGCCGAGGCTGAACTGGCAAAAGCCAAGGCTGACCTTTCGGAAAAAGAAGAGCTTATCCGCATCCAGCAGCTGGAGCTAAACAACAAGCACGAAGACAAGCTTCTGAGCCTGCAGGTACGCGAAGACGAACTCAACAGCGATATGGTAAAAGACCAGGCCCGCCTTGCCCGCCTCAAGAGCGAGGTCGAAGGCTACAAGAAAGAATTTGAACGCGCCAAAGCTCTGGCCGAAAAAGGCGTCTCATCAGGGCGGGAATTTGACCGGGCAAGAACCGATTACGAATCGCGCGCAAACGAACTAGCCGAGCTTGAGGTGGCAGTAAAGCAGAGCAGGCAGATGTATACCAACGCAAAGCAGCGCCGCATCGAATGGGAAAAGCGTTTGGTAAAACCGGTTACGGACCAGCTTCTTGATGCCGCCACCAAAAAAGTTCTGGTTGTCGAATCGGAACTAGCAAAGCTTAAGCTTGAGAAAGAAAGCCTATCCCTCAAATCAACCATCAACGGCACTGTGCTGCGTTACATGGTCAACCCCGGCGAGGTGGTCTCCGCCGGTCAACCGGTTATGGAAATTGCATCGGGCAGCGGAGGATGTATCGAATCGTTTATCGAGGAAAAGTATACCGACCGCTATATTGTCGGCACGTCGGTGATCATCACAAGCTCCAAAGACGGCGCGAAGTTAAAAAGCGTAGTAGAGTGGGTCTCTCCGATAGTCAACGAGATACCCAGAAAGTTCCAGCGTTTTTACACCGGTTCATCGGTCTTCGGCAAAATGATACGGATAAAGCTGCCCGAGAACTGCGAACTGCCGACTGGCGCAACCTTTTCAATAGACATTGAATAACGGATTGAAGATATGGAAAACCTTATTAACCTGCTAAATGTAATTTCCGCCATGATGCCACCCACGGTTGAACCGCAGGTGGACATACACAGCCCCTTCGGCTATTCATGGCATCTTGCGCGGGGGGCGCTTGATTGCAAGGCTGGCGAGGAACGGGCAATCCTCGAAGACCTTGCCGAAGGTGGATACCTTGAAAAAAGATTCAGGGACAAGCTCCTCCTCTGCCCCTTCAGCAACGAAGCACACATCGCTTTTCGCGAGATCTGCCCGGAATGCAAAAGTGCGGATATCGAATTGCAGGAGATGATCCACCACTTCCGCTGCGGCTATGTCGGACCGGAGCGCCACTTCATGCGCGCGGGGATGCTTGTCTGCCCCAAGTGCGATTACTCACTCAAACACATCGGCGTGGATTACGAAAGGCCGAGCCAGATCTTCGCCTGCAACCCTTGCGAGTGGAGCGGTTCAACACCGGATACAGAAGGGCTCTGCCTTGGCTGCGCCAAGAAGTTCGAACCCGAGCAGGCAGTGCAGACAGAAATCTCCGCTTACGCACTGACCGCAAGGGGCGCGCTCGCTGCACGGGACGGTTCTCTCTCCGACTCGGCACACCATGACCAGATCATCGATCCGCAGCACGGTACGCTCTCTCCCGAAGTTGTTACAATCATGTATAGAAAGCTTGAAGAGCAGGCGCGCCGTTACAAACGCCCACTGAGTGTCATCTCCGCCCACTTCGACCAGTTCCATTCCCTTGCTACCGACAAGGGGTTGCCTCTCGCCTCCGAGGTAATGGAGCGAACAATCGAGATACTAAACAGCATGCTCCGTTCATGCGACATGCTCGCAATTTTTGAGCAGCATCTTATCGTAGCGGTTCTGCCCGAAACGCCTTTGTCCGGCGCAAAGATACTCTCTGAAAGGGTGGTGGAAGCTATCCGCGGCTATAAATTCGAAAAAGCTGAAGGCAGAAAGGCAACGGTATCGGTAGGCATCGCCTGCCTTGACGAAAAATATGAAAACGAAATGAGCAAGAGCCTTCTGACCATCTCGCAGGAGCTGGCGGAAGAAGCCGGAGACCTCGGGGGGGACAGGGCATATACCATGAAAGACCACAAGAACCGTAAAAAATAAGGCAACATGGCAATGGACATTTTACAGCAATATATACTGTTCTGCTTGAACTACCTTACCGACCTCACGCCGGCAAAACTGCTTGAGATGTACATGCCCTGCATACTTCTGGATACCCCGCGGTATGTCATCAGCAAATACCTGCTCTTTATCTGGGAAAGGATTCTGGAAATCAAGAACGCGATTATCCCACCGCCGGACCCGACCGACCATATGTATGCGCCCTTCGTGAGCATCATAATTCCCGGCCTCAACGAAGAAGAAGGAATGATTCACACCATCCGCAGCCTTCTTGAAAACAAATACCACAAGAAGGAATTAATAGTAGTGGACGACGGAAGCAATGACCGCACCTTCGAGGTATGTTTGCCTTATGCGGAACGCGGGAAGATCCGCCTCTTCCGCAAAAACGTTCCCGGCGGGAAAACCTCTGCGGCAAACCTCGGCCTGAGCGTCGCCAAGGGTGAGATAATAATCATCGTCGATTCGGACACATCTTTCGACAGCGACTCGATCACGCGCATCATCCGCCCCTTCCATGACCGGACTGTGGGCGCGGTGGCCGGGAATATACGGGTTCGCAACTGGCGCGCGAGCCTGCTTGCGCGGTATCAGGCAGCCGAATACCTGCACTGCATTTTTCTAGGGCGGAGGCTGCACAGCGCATTGGGCACCCTCAATATTGCCTCAGGAGCGTTTGGCGCATTCCGTACCTCGGCGGTCAAGGCTGTCGGCGGTTGGGACGTCGGCCCCGGCGAGGACGGCGACCTAACAACAAAAATACGCAAGCGCGGCTACCGCGTGGTCTTCATCCCCGAAGCAGTCTGCCTTACCGACGTGCCGACCACGGTCAGGGGATTTATAAAACAGCGACTGCGCTGGAGCCGCGGCGTAATCCGCTACCGCCTCCGCAAGCACCTTGATATGGCCAACCCCTTCAGCAGTAATTTCCGCATCAGCAACCTTGCGGTCATTATGGACAGTCTCTTCTTCAGGGTTTTCCTGCCCTTCTCCTTCTTGGTATACTTCACCTACATGCTTGCTTACCGCGCCCCCCTTATCCCCCTTGTAATGGGGCTGACGTGGATAATATACGGCGTCCTCAACCTGCTCCAGATACCACTCGTCCTCTATTACTCCGACAGGAAATGGGAGGACGCGAAAATCCTGCTGGCCACATTTATCATGAGCCCGTACAACATCCTTCACCGAGTTGTCAGGCTGATAAGCATGACACAGGAAATTTTCTGGAGGATGAGTTTCCATGACCCGTACGTCCCAAAACGTGTAAGAGAACAGACCATCAAGTGGTGAAGGTTCCCCCTATGCAAAAAAGTATTCCAGGCGGAATCGTAGCAAAGCAGCCTCGCGGAAAATGAAAACTCAAGCTGACCAACAGCGTTGCGCTGTAGGAATGGCTGCTGGAATGAATATCATGCAGTTCAAATCAGCCTGAGAGATTCAGATCTTGAAAGCAGAAGCGATTCTCCTTGTTGTATGACAATATAATATCAGACAGCAAAGCATTGCTGACAGAGACAAAAGATGAATATTTGCGATTGCGCGTTCACGCAGCTTTCGATAATAGTGGTTCAGCAGACGGCCGAGTATTTTTCGGCGCTTAACAACACCGGTAATTGGCGGTGGTTTTGCATCCGGATCGAGCACCCGATTGCCAATATCCTTGCCCTGATGCGGGCGGAAATAATGTGGTAATCCTGATACTGCTTGATCACGTAATTAAGTTGGCTGCGTGAAACGCAGAAAATGTAGTTCAGGCATTCAGCCTTCATGTGGCCGATGAATGATTCGCAATAAGCGTTCATGTTTGGCGCCCGAATGCTTGTATTCACCACGGCATTCCATTTGTGATGCACATCCTGTGCTTCATCCTTCGGACTGCGGGCGACTGTGCCGTCCTCGCCTCCCTCTGCGCCTCCTGCGCTAGGGGTGCCGGTTAGCTCTTTGAAAAACTGATCGAAAGATGCCGGAAACTTCTTGTAGTTATCCCGGATAAGGTGCCTGAATTCTATGCCCTCATCCTCCATCCACATGGCGACATTGCGGGCTTACTGCTTTTGTCGAATGAATTAGCTGATTTCTTCAGGGAGTATTTCGAGAGGCGAGACTAGAAGACCTTGCTTTCCCCGGAATGTGGAAAGACAAGGGTGCGGCCATGATTCAGAAAGACATGAAAGCCGCTGGTATAGAGGTGCGCAACCAGTTTGGTGAGGTGAGAGACTTCCATGCCCTGCGCCACACATTCATCACCGATCTTGCGGCAAATGGCGTTCATCCTGCGGTAGCCCAGAAACTTGCAAGGCATTCCGATATTAATCTTACCCTCAAGTATTACACCCACTTGGATATTGAGAAGAATGCACTCGAACTTGCCAAAGTTCCAGAATTGAATCTTGGCTCTATTTGTTACGAGGAAACAGCTGCTCTACCAGAAAAGATGAACTCTTGTAGTGCTCACAGTAGTGCTCAAAAGGTGAGAAACGGGGGGATAAGGCGAGATGATTTAAGACAAACTGATAGCCTTCCGGCACTACGGATGGACACCAATAAAAACGCGCAACCATTTGATTTCACAAAGGGTTGCGCGCTTGAGATGGTTGGAGCCACCTGTCAGACTCGAACTGACGACCTGCGGTTTACAAAACCGCTGCTCTACCAACTGAGCCAAGGTGGCATATTTTACTAGAATATTAATTACTGGGCACGTATTTGCAAGGATTATCTGACAAATCTCGTTCTGATTATCATCCTGAAATATAGACTAGGATAAATACCTGTTTATTGCGATCGGCTATGCCGAATCGGTTACTTTTCCTTGGCAATTGTATAACCGGTCGTGAATTCCGAAGATGGAGCCAGTTTGATTATACCCGGCTTATCCTCGAGCGATCCGCTTACCTCGGCGTCATCGTCGTAACTGAACCACGGTTCGATGCAGACATAAGGCGCACCTCGCATCGCCCACAGACCAAGATGGGGCGCGCCGGACGTATCGAGCGAAACAATCCATTCTCCGCCGTCGCCAACAACATTGATCTTGCGTGACTTGATGTTTTTGAACACAAGGGCTCCCTCGTCAAAGCGATCCGGTGTCAATTCGATCCGGCGTTCATTCAAGAGATATGGCTTGCCAGAAGTTTCGAGCAGGTCTCCGATAATCCTGTAAACATCAAGGCTCTCGTACTTTTCGAACTCAATATAGTACGGCGCATGGCTATCGTGTAGATTTAAGGCTGGATGGGAACCTATGGTGAAAAGCATCTCCCCTTCCCCGCGGTTTCTGGCTACGTAGTCGACACTGACCATACTTTGACTTAAAATGAATGTCACATCCAACTCAAATTTGAAGGGGTAGACCTCCAGACTCTTCTCCGTGGAGCATAAGCGCATGGTAACGGAATTCGAAGTTTGATCTATTACGTCGAACTCACTCTTTCGCGCTATACCATGCTTCTCCATGCAATAGCTATTGCCGCCGTAACGATACTGACCGTTCAGGAGACGTCCAACAATGGGGAAAAGAATCGGAGCGGTGCCGTCCCATATATCCGGATCGCCCTGCCACAGGATTTCCTCACCTGCCTCACCATCATAAAGACGATCAAGCTCTGCTCCGAGAGTATTGATTGATGCTTTCCATTTTCCGCATTCAAGGCTAATCTGCATTTGTATTCCCTTGTAAATTCAGTTTGACGCATTGACAACATATGATCTAAGCAGGCCCTATGGATATAAATAACGGGTGCATCCAGTTACTGGAGCACCCGTTATCATATCATTTGCTATTTCCCGTAGGTTATTTACCTGCGGATTTGGCCTTCTTCGCTTCGATGACTTCCTCGGCGATGGAGAAGGGAACAGCTTCGTAATGCTCAAACTGCATCGTAAAGCTCGCGCGTCCCTGCGAGGCGTTACGCAGTTCGGAAGCATAACCGAACATGTTCGCAAGCGGAACGATACCCTTGATGATCTGGGCGTTGCCCTGGGGTTCCATGCCGGTTACGCGGCCGCGCTTGGCGCAGATGTTTCCGGTGATGGTGCCGGAGAATTCCTCGGGCGCGGTAACGGCGACACTCATGACAGGTTCGAGAAGCTCGGGATTGGCTTTCATGAAAGCGGCCTTGAAAGCCATGCTCGCGCAGATACGGAAAGCCTGTTCCGAAGAGTCGACTTCGTGGTACTTACCGTCAACAAGACGGGCGCGAAGGTCAACAACCGGGAATCCAGCCCAGACGCCCTTCGACATGGCGTCGATAAAGCCCTTCTCGACAGCGGGGATGTATTCCTTGGGAATCGCACCACCGACAATCTCGTTGCTGAACTCGAAGCCCTTGCCGGGATCGAGAGGCTCGAGAACGAACTGAATTTCGGCGAACTGACCGCGACCACCAGACTGTTTCGAGTAACGCTCGCGATGATCGACCGGGGCGGTGGCGGTTTCGCGGTATGCAACCTGCGGCGCGCCAACTTCAACATTTACGCCGAACTCGCGCTTGAGACGGTCGACAATAATTTCAAGGTGGAGTTCACCCATACCGGCGATGATGGTGTCGTCGGTTTCCGGGTCGGTGCTGACGACAAAGGTCGGGTCTTCTTCCGCGAGCTTGATAAGGCCCTTGCCGAGCTTGTCGCGGTCTGCGCGTTCCTTGGGGCTACAGGCAACGCTGAGAACCGGGGTCGGGAACTCGATGGCTTCAAGAATAATCGGGTTATCTTCGCAGCAGATGGTGTCGCCCGTAACGGTGTCGGCAAGGCCGACAACAGCGCCGATTTCACCTGCGTAAAGGGCGTCAACCATCTCCTGGCGGTTGGCGTGCATCTTGAGCAGACGGCCTACGCGCTGTTTCTTGTTCTTGGTGGAGTTGTAAACGTAAGTACCGGCCTCAAGGGTTCCGGAATATACGCGGACATAAACCAGCTTACCGATGTGCTTGTCTGCGACGATCTTGAAGGCAAGGCCGGCGAGGCGTCCGTCATCCTTTGGCTCGCGCTCAATCGGGTTTCCGTCCAGGCAGTTACCGCTAACGGGAGGAAGGTCAACCG
>JAFGWW010000425.1 GCA_016936955.1 Planctomycetota bacterium
AAGAAGCAAAGAAAGAACCTCGCCTTGAGGTTGTCCTTGTGAAGGACAAGAAACCCGTAGTCATCAAGACCGTCAAGGGCGGATATGTTCCGGGGCAGTGGTACCGCCTAAGCAGTGAACTGGTAGACAACCAGATCCGCTTTTCCGTTGACGGCAAGGAGCTGATCCGGGCGAGCAACCCGCTTTTCAGCGGCGGTTGCACCGGGCTGTATGTGAAGAGCGGCGCGCCGGTGGAGTTTGACGACTTCCGCGTCCTCAGCGTCAACCGCACCGACGACGAGGGTGTTGCCGCCATGCCGTGGCAGTTCTTCGGCGGCCAGTGGGCTAATTCCGGCGATTCAATCACGGCAAAATCGGGAAGCGTCCCGTCGGTTGCCGTCATCGGGCTTTCGAGCTGGGAAAACATGGACATCTCTGCCGCCGTTACTTCGGCCGATGCCAAGGTCAAAGGCAGATGCGGAATCGTGGCTGCTTTCCGCGATCCCGGCAACTATATCTCTTACGTGGTCGAGAATGGTGCGGGCAAGCTTGTGCAGATGCAGAACGGCAAGGAATCTGTCCTCGCCGAAGGCGGAGCCCCCGAGCAAGGTAAGCCCATGCGCATGCGCATTGACCGCGGCGTGATCCATGCGGGCGATATGAATATCTTCGTTCCCAATCTGAACTCCGGTCGCGTTGGCCTTATCGCAGCTGGTGACGTCGAGGCAAAGTTCGACAGCTTTAACGCCAACGAGATCGACCCGCCCCTGCCGGTGGTCTCCATTAATGAAATTTTCGATGAAGAAAACCTGATGAGCATCTGGTCCGGCGTGGCTGGCGACTGGAAGTCATACCCCAAGAAACCCGGCGGGTATGACCGCGCTTTCTGGCACCGTGCGCCTTTCTATGGTGACGCAGAGATCGAGGCGCTCATGCCTTACGAAAGAAAGGACGACTGGTCGATTGGCCTCTCGCTCTGCAAGGAGGAGGCGGGCAGGGGTTATACCATGACGATGAAGAAGAGTGACGACGCCAATATCGTCAAGCTCTTCCGCGATCAGGATGAGGTGGCTTCCGCAAAGCTTCCTCTCGATACGGTTCCCCTGCGCCTGCGGTTCAGAAAATCTGGCAGCCTTTTCCTTGGCCTGGTCAACGATCAGGTGGTGCTTACGTGGAAAGACAGCGAGCCGCTTAACGGGACAAAGGTTGCGTGGGCCGAACATGGAATGCCGGAACTGAAAGCCGAAGAGGTGCAGATCTACAGCAAGTCGCTCCTCAATTACTCGTTCAACAGCGCCCCGAGCGACTGGCGCAGGGCGGGTGGTGTATGGCAGGTTACCAACCGCTGGGAGTGCGACCCGCGCTGGAGCTTTATGGCGGGAATGCCCCCGGTGCTTGCGCTCAAGCGTTCAGAAAGAATGCTGCGCACCTTGAGCCTTGAGAATACCTCATGGGTTGCCGAGTCGCTCAAGGCGCAGGCGAACCTTATCTCCGACCAGAAGAGTGAGCTAGCCGCCATCTGGAACAAGCGTGAAATAAGCGGCGATATGGTTGTCGAGGCTTTTGTGGGCCAGATGATGGACGAGACCCGGGGCGGCGGAAATTATCAGAACTACGTCAAGAATTTCTGCGTCACCTTATGCAGCGACGGCAAAGACCTCAATAAGGGTTACACCATAATCTTCGGCGGTGACAACAATACCCGCAGCATGATCCTTCGCCACGGCAAGGTTGTGGCCAGCAAAAATGTGGGCATCCCCGCGCGCGCCAATATCCATCGCAAGTGGTTCCGTCTCCGCACCGAAAAGGTTGGCGATACGATCAACTTCGAGGTTTCTTTCCAGGATTCCCGCAATCGTCCGGAAGAGACGATTGTTGAATTGTCATACAAAGACCCCGAACCGCTGAAGGGGAATCGCGTTGCCCTCTGGACATACGACAACGGAATGCTGATTGCGCGCACAAGAATTGCCGCCAGTGAGATCGGCGCGAGCGAAGATCCTTTTGGCGATTATCCCCGGGAGGCTAAGTGCTATTACACTGTAGCAGACGCCACCCCGGCGGCCGCCGAGAATAAATAGGGCGCCCCATTATAGGCAGGGAATAAAAAATTTAACCAGAGACTGCAAAGGCCTCCAGGAATGAAAAAAATACTGATTGTAGCTGTTGCCGCCGGTGCGTTCTGTGCTTCATACTTTGCCGGTATCGCCGTATCCCGCCATGCTTACGTCAAGCCGGAACTGAAGGTCGAGTCCGACCCTTCCGGCGCGTCTGTCTTTGTTGACGGCAAATTCGTCGGCTTTGCACCATCCTCCATAAACGTTGGAAACCCCGGTTCCCATCTTGTGCATCTTGTCGCTAGCGGTTATCAGGACGCGTACAGGAAAATCGATACCGTAGGTTCTGAGCCAGTAATTTTCAAGCTTGATCCGATCCCGCTTGCTTCCATCTCGGTCACCTCCAATCCGGTTGGCGCGACTGTCATCGTGGATGGCCATGTCCGCGGCAGGACGCCGGTGGTTGTGGACGGGCTCAATCCGGGGCGGCGTACGGTCGAGGTTACTCTCACAAATTATATTCCGCAGACCCAGGGGGTTGAGCTTAACGCCGGAGGAGCCGAGAAACTGGAGGTCAACCTCAAGCATCTCCAGGTCGAAGCTTACAAACAGCGCATCAAGGCCGACGCCGGAGACATTGCCGCTTATAACGATCTCGGCGAGCTCCTCTTCGTGCTCGAACGCTATCCTGAAGCGGCCAAAGTATACACCGAAGCTTTTGTTGCATGTCAGGCCCACGGTAACCGTAATGCCACCACCAGATATAATATGGATAAACTTCATAAGCAGATTCGCGGCCGCCGCGACCCCAAGGGGATTTTTCAGGCCGAGCTGGATAAAGCTATTATTGAAGCTATAAATCAGGGGCAGGCCTCGGACATGCTCTTCGAAGAATTCCAGAAGGTCGACTATTCAAAGATCAGGGATCAGTACATTGCCGCATACCAGAAGCTTGTTTCTTCCCATCCCGAGGACAGCAAGTATCTGACCAAGTATCTCTCATTCAATACCAAACTCGGCGATCTGGTCAGTGTGGATAGTGCATTGAAACTTCTCAAGGAAAACAAGAAGTCCAAGGTGCGGGATTATCTGGATGCGTGCTGTGCCCTCTCCGACGCTTCGCGCCGGAATATGCATGCCCAGGCCAATGAACTCGCCACGCGGATCGATAGCCTGATGGACGTGGCCGGGAAGATGAAAATGTCCTCGGTTGAACACGCGGAATATGATTACGCGCTTTCGCAGCGCGCGCAGGCGCGGGGAGAGTCGGACAAGCAGTTTGAATACCTCCAGAAAGCTGTCGCTGTCAAGGATGTCAATCGCGATTTGAGGAACAACTGGCTCTTCGAGCTTGCCATGGTTTACCGCAAGAAAGATGATCTTGCGAAAGCGATGGAAACCTGCGACCAGATTCTCAAAAACGGCGACCCCCGGCAGTCTTCTTTCAAGAGCGCGGCGTCGCTGAAGAAGCGGCTTGAATTACAGATTGCCCGCGGGGAGGCGAAGAAGCGCAAGGCGGAAGAAGCGCGCAAGAAGGCCGAGGAGAAGAAACGTCAGGCCGAAGAAGACAGAAAGAAGGCGGAAGAGAAAAAGCGGCAGGAGGAAGAGGCGAGGAAGAAGGCCGAGGCCGAAAAGAAAGTTCTTGAGGAAGCCGCTCGGAAGAAGGCCGAGGCAGAAGTCGAGGCTGCCAGAAAAGCAGAAGAGGAAGCCAAGAAAGCCGCCGCAGCCAATCAGAACGCACCCGCTGAGGGGGCGCAGGAACAGCCTGCCGCGAACTAGGCGGAGAACGCTTGTTAACCTGATCGGGCGCCGCGAGGCGCCCTTTTTCGTTTCCTCATTCCCGAACTATTCCAGATTGCGGCCGGTGAATGAGTCGCGCAAGGTTATGGGTTTGCTCGCGCCCACATTGAGCATGAGCCCCACGAGGGCGAAGGTTACGATCATGCTTGATCCGCCGTAGCTTACCAGCGGGAGGGTGATGCCGGTGGTGGGGAGAACCGCCGTAACCACGCCGACATTTATCAGCACCTGCGCCCCCAGAAGCGAAGCGCATCCAGCGGCGATCAGCCTGCCCGCCGGCTCCTCAGCTTTTTGCGAGATGTTAAACCCGCCCATTGCTACTATCATGTACAGCGCGAGCAGCGACGCGGCTGCAACAAAACCTCCCTCCTCGGCCACCACGCCGAAGATGAAGTCGTTGTGTTTGTCGGGAAGAAGGTCGAGGGAATTGGCCGTTCCCTGTCCCAACCCCT
>JAFGWW010000426.1 GCA_016936955.1 Planctomycetota bacterium
AGACGACCGCACCCGCTTCGCCATCGCCCGCGCCTTGGGTTCCGACCTTAAAGAGCGCGAGGAATTCGTCAGGCAGATCGAAGAACGCTTTCGCGCCTTCGGCAAGGTCATGGGCCCGGCCAACCGGGTTCAGGCCCGCATCCCCATCGGCGCAGAGGGCATCCGCAACCCGGGCGGCACCGCCCCCGGCATAACATGCACCCTACATGGTGCGAAGCTCTTCGCCGTCCCCGGTGTCCCGCGCGAGATGAAAGAGATGTTCGCCGCAAACATTAAGCCTGACGCGGTCGAACACGCGGGCGGCAGCATTATGAAGATGCGCAGGATTCATCTTTTCGGCATCGGCGAATCCACCGTCGGCTCGCTGATTGAGGAATTCATGAAAGAGGGCGCCAACCCCGAGGTCGGCACCACCGTCAACCACGGCACCATAACCGTCAGGCTTCTTGCCAGCGGCAAAGACCAGGCAGAAACGGACAGGCTCATAAACGAAACGGAGAGCGAAATCGTAAAACGTCTCGGCCACCACGTTTTCGGCTATGACAACGACAGCCTCGCAAATTCAGTAATCTCCCTGCTGAAAGAAAAGAAGCAAAAGGTATCGCTCGCCGAATCCTGCACGGGAGGAATGATCGCCGAAATGATCGTGGGTATTTCCGGCGCATCCGACGTACTGAGCGAAGGCATTGTCTGCTACTCAAACGAGGCGAAGATCAAGCGCCTCGGGGTGGGCAGAAATATTATCGAAGAACACGGGGCGGTCAGCGAAGAAGTTGTCCGCGCCATGGCTGAGGGCGAGCGCAACGCCAGCGGTTCCGACTTCTCCGTCGCTGTAACCGGCGTGGCCGGCCCCACGGGAGGATCGGAGGAGAAGCCGGTGGGGACAGCATGGATTGCCGTTTCCGGCCCGTATGGAACGGTTGCACATAAAAATAAATTCCTCAGTGACAGACAAGGCAACCGCATGCGCGCGGCAAACATGGCCCTCGCCATGCTCCGCGCCGCCGTTGCCGGACATCCCATGCCGTGGGTGGAGAAAAGATGAACGACAAGCTTATCGCCGTGCTCTCAGACGTTCACGGAAACGAAGAAGCATTCAGTAACGCCCTCACCTACCTCAAAGGTCTCGCGGTAGAGGAAATCTACTGCCTCGGCGACCTCGTAGGATACGGACAGGGCGGCGCAGCCTGCGTGCGCCTGGCGCGACAGAACAACGTCGTCTGCCTCCAGGGTAACCACGACGCCCAGATCATGCCGCCGCGCGATCCGCGCATGCGCCCGGAAGCGAAGATGGCTCTCGATATCGCCGCCAAGGAACTCAGCCCTGACGATATCCGCTGGCTCCAGCGCCTGCCCACGGAAAAGAATGTGGACGATCACCTGATGCTTGTTCATGGCGCCCTTACCGGCAGGGATGATTACATCCTGACCCGCGAGGCCCTCGCGGAAAACATGCGCCTCCTCACGACAAAATACGCGGGCATCCACGCCTGCTTTTTCGGCCACACCCACCTCCCCCTCGTAGTGGGCGGAGGTTCGGCTCGCAGCAAATTCCCGGAATCCGACATTGTTGACCTGGAACCGAGAAAACCTTATCTTATTAACCCCGGAAGCGTCGGCCAGCCGCGCGATGGTGTGTGGATGTCGAGCTTCGTAATATACGACCGATCCGCATCGCAGATCACCATGGTCCGGCTCGAATACGACATCAAAACCGAGCAGAACAGAATGCGCAAGGCGGGGCTGCCGGAAAAACTTGTGCAAAGAATCGCTCTTGGAAAATAGACAAGCGGAGAGACAATGGGACACATTACCAGCGAAGACGTAAAGAAGATCGCGCACCTTTCGCGCCTCGACCTCTCGGAAGAGGAGATCGCCCTCTTCTCGGAACAGCTCGAAAGCATCCTCGACTATATAGAAAAACTTTCCGAGGTAGACATAGAAGGCATCGAGCCGTTCATGAACGCTGCGGCGGAAGGTAACGTCTTCCGCGAAGACGAGATCAGGGAATCCCTCTCCACCGACGAGGCGCTCTCGAATGCGCCGCAGAAGGGCGGCGGGTTTTTCAAGGTTCCCGAGGTCATCCAGTAAGGCACGCGCAATATTCAGAAAACCGAAAGGGCAAGTGTGGATATAACGACAACTACGGCGGCCGGACTGGCCAAAGCCATAAAAGAAAAGCAGACAACCTCCCGCGAGGCGGTGGCGGCATATCTCGGCCGCATCGAAAGCCATGACGGCAAGATCGGCGCCTTTCTAAACACCTATCCGGAAGAGGCGCTTAAAAACGCGGAAGAGGTGGACGCGCGCATCGCCAAGGGCGAAGCGACCGGCCCCCTCGCCGGCGTTCCCGTCGCGGTCAAGGACAACATCTGCATCAAAGGCAAGACCGCGACATGTTCGAGCAAGATGCTCGCAGAAGTCGCCCCGCCCTACGACTCGCACGTTGCCGAACAACTCCGCAAAGCGGGCGCTATCGTGATAGGCAAAACCAACCTCGACGAGTTCGCCATGGGCAGCTCGACCGAGAACTCGGCCATGAAACTCACCCGCAACCCGTGGGACACCCAGCGCATCCCGGGTGGCTCTTCCGGCGGTTCCGCCGCAGCCGTTGCCGCAGGCTTCGCCCCCCTTGCACTGGGCAGCGACACGGGCGCCTCAACCCGCCAACCCGCCTCTCTCTGCGGCTGCGTCGGCTTCAAACCCACATACGGCATGGTGAGCCGCTGGGGGCTTATCGCCTTCGGCAGCAGCCTCGACCAGATCGGCCCCTTCGCAAGAACGGTGGAAGACGCAGCCCTGCTCATGAACGCTATCTCCGGCCCCGACCGCCGCGACTCTACCTGCACAAAAAATGCAGCGCCAGACTTCACCGCCAACCTGAAGGACGGCATCAATGGAATGAAGATCGGAGTGCCGACCGAGTATTTCAACACCGACGGCCTCGATTCCGAAGTGCGCGCAAAAGTTATGGAAGCAATTGAGACCATGAAAGCGGAAGGCGCGGAGATTGTCGAAATCTCCCTCCCCATGCTTGAGTATGCGGTGCCGACCTACTACATCATCGCCACCGCCGAAGCGAGCAGCAACCTCGCCCGCTTCGACGGCGTCCACTACGGCCACCGCGCGGAAGAACCGGGCAATATAATCGACCTCTTCAGCAAGAGCCGCGAAGAAGGTTTCGGCGCCGAGGTCAAGCGCCGCATAATGCTCGGCACTTACGTCCTCTCCGCCGGTTATTACGACGCCTACTACCTGCGCGCCCTGCGCGTGCGCCAAAGAATCGCCGACGATTTTTCAAGCGCCTTCAAGAAAGTCGACGTCATCGCCGCCCCGGTTTCTCCCTGCACCGCCTTCAAGGTCGGGGAAAAGTCGCAGGATCCGCTGGCGATGTACCTCTCTGACATTTATACAATCAGCGCCAACCTTGCAGCAATCCCGGCCATCTCGGTCCCCTGCGGCAGCAGCTCGCAAGGCCTCCCGATCGGGCTTCAACTCATGGGTGAGAGATTCAGGGACGCCGACCTGCTTAAAGCGGCATACGCTTACGAGCAGGCAACCGGAACAATCCCGCAGATAGCCCCTCTGGGCTGATAGACCGGTAAAATGCCAGAACGCATAGCGAAACACTACTGGATAAGATTTCAGCGCGCCTTCAGGAAAATCGCGCGCAGCCACGGGACGCCGCGCGACATCGCCCTTGGCCTCGCTATCGGCATGTTTATTGGCATGACCCCGACGGTGGGCCTGCAGATGATTCTCTCTGTCATTGTGGCGACCATATTCGGCGCAAACCGCCTTGCCGCCATCCTCCCGGTCTGGATCACCAACCCCGCTACGATCATTCCGATCTACAGCTTTAATTATTACCTCGGCACTCTCATCACCGGTGGGCCGGGTATCGAAGGGTTCAAGCAGGATTTCGGAAAGGTCATCGCCGCCGCAGACAATGACGGAATTGTGGCTGCCCTGAAGGAGATGGGCGAAATCGGAATGGAGATCCAGCTCCCGCTCTGGACGGGATGCGTAATTGTCGGCCTCGCCCTTGCATTGCCCAGTTATTATTTCGGATTGAAATTCGTCCTCAAGTTCCGCGAAGCTCTCGATAAAAGACGAGCCGACAGGCACGAACGGGTAACCACCATCATCTCGCAGCGCATCAGCAAAAACAGTAGAGACAACGGCCAGTCCCCATGCGACGAAGAATGCGACATGCCAGCCCCGCACCTCTCGGAAGACGAACCGGTTGAGAAATAATCGGATATTATATGGCGATTAATCGAAGCGAAGATCGGTGATTGCTTACGCCTAGAGCATATCCGCCGTATCACCCTTGCGATAAAGGGTATCGGCGTTGCGTATCATTTCCTGCGTGCTTGGCGTCATGAAATTCATCTCGGGGAAAAGCTGGGCCATGTATGTGGCAAGGGTAACGATGGTCGGGCCATAGCCACCGGAATACATGTGGTACTCCAACGCATAACCTGCCTCACCCGAGGTCTGGTATCTCTTCTCCGGCTTGCGCTCCAGCATCTGCATGATAATGCCGACCACATCTTCAGGAAGGTCTGAACGGTAAATATCCGGCTTCGGGATCGGGGCGCTCTTGACCCGCTCAAGTATTTCAAAAACGTCGTCGGTCTCGAATATATTCTGCCCAGTAAGCAGTTCGTAATAAACAATACCGAGGCTGAAGAGGTCGCTCCGCGCGTCGGTGACCTGGTAGGACGCCTGCTCGGGGCTCATGTACTCCACCTTCCCCATCAGCACCTCGCCCTCTTCCTGCTCCATATAATTCCGCGCCTTGGCTACGCCGAAGTCGGTAAGCTTGACCTCGCCCTCGCTGGTTATCATGATGTTTTTTGGCGATACGTCACGGTGGACAATCCCAAGGAGGTGCCCGTTCTCGTCGCGCTTGTTATGAGCGTATTCGAGGCCGCGGCAGATACGGCTTATAATAAAGGTGCCGATCTCGACGGGGACATCTTTCCCAAGTTGCTTATGGCGCATCAGGAACTGTTCGAGGTTGATGCCGTCGATATACTCCATGGCAATATAAAAGCCTTTGTCGTATTCGCCGAGCTGATAGATCTGTACGATATTGGGATGGACAAGGTTTGCCACGAGTTTTGCCTCGCCGATAAACATATCGACAAACTCGGTGTTGTCCGTGTATTTGGGAAGAATGGTCTTGATGGCGACAGTTTTCTCGAATCCCTCAACCCCCTGCTGCTGGGCGGCGTAGACTGAACCCATTCCGCCGGCAGCAACCTTGCGGGTAAACTTGTAACTCGTCCGGTCTTCGATATTTGAAATTTCAAGATCGTCGCAAAAGCTCATTCATCACCCTTTATTCTGCAATATGTCGCTGCACGGATAACTAACCTATACCCTCGCCGGCCTCATGCGTCAAGCAAAAAGGCGACCGGACAAGCCTGTTGGCTGTTTCGGTTGGGCATGAAAAACGGGATCGCCTGAAAGGCAATCCCGTTTTGTAGCAACATGACATTGCGAAAGATTTTACTCTTCCGAAGCCTCTTCGCCAGCGGCTTCCTCGGAAGCTTCTGCTTCAGGCGCTTCAGCCTTGGCCTCTTCCTTTACTTCAGCCTTCGGCTCGGCCTTTTCCTCAACCTTGGCGGGAGCGGCGGCTTTTTTCTTCTCAGGCATCTCGGACTCTACGAGCTCGAAAATCGCCTGGGGAGCGCTGTCGCCGATGCGCGTCTTGGCAAGGTGAAGAATTCTGCAGTAACCGCCGGGACGCTGGGCGTAACGGGGAGCAATCTCGGTGAAGAGACTGGAGACTACAGAATAGTTGTGGAGAAGAGAGACAGCCCTGCGACGTGCATGAAGGGAGTCGTTCTTCGCCAAGGTAATCAGTTTTTCCGCAAAGGGGCGTGCTTCCTTGGCCTTCGCCGGGGTAGTCACGACACGACCATGGGTAAACAGGCTGCTGACAAGGTTACGTACCATGGCTTTCCTGTGGGAAGCGGTACGGTTCAGCTTGCGGCCACGCTTGAGATGCCTCATCTTCTATCTCTCTTTCTCTTAACTCGCGTCACAATCCTGCCGGCGGGCACACCGCGGACAAGGTTTAAATTCAGTCAATCTTCATTCCGAAGGACAGGCCCATCTCGGACAGCTTGATCTTGATTTCCTTCAGGCTGGTCTTACCGAAATTGCGGACCTGCAGCATATCGGCTTCGTTTCTGCGAACCAGATCGCCAATCGTCTTGATACCCTCGGCGGAGAGGCAGTTTGCCGCCCTGACGGAAGGATCAAGGATCGAGACCGGCTGCGAAACCTTGTCGATAAGTTCCTTGTCGACAGTGGAGGAATCCTCGGCCACATCCTCGCCGGGAGCCTCGCGTTCGAGTTCCTTGCCAAGCTCGTAGTACTTGACAAAAGGATTGAGGTGCTTGCGCAGGATCGAACTGGCTTCGACCATGGCATCCTCGGGAGTAACAATTCCGTCGGTCCAGATTTCAAGGACAAGACGATCGTAATTGGTACGCTTACCGACGCGGGTCTCTTCGACGCGCCAACGGACACGGCGTACGGGCGAGAAACCGGCGTCAAGATGGATAAGGCCAACTTCGTTATCGATCGGCCAGGTGAAATCTTCAGTACGGACGTATCCGCGACCCTTGCGGACCTCGACTTCCATCCTGAAAGGTTTCTTGGCCTCTTCGATGGTGGCGATGACAAGATCCTTGCTCAGAACCTCTACGCCGGGGCCGCCGACAAAATCGGCGCCGGTAACGGGGCCGGGTTCGCTCTTCTCGACTTTGAGAATTTCAGGGCCGTCACCCTCAAAATTCACCAACAGGCCCTTGACGTTCAGGGCGATGTTAATTACATCTTCAACGATTCCGGGAATCGAGGCGAACTCGTGATCGGCGCCGTCGATGCGCATGCTGACCGGAGCCGTGCCAAGAAGGCTGCTCAGGAGTACGCGACGAAGCGAGTTGCCGATCGTGATCCCGTAACCGCGTTCAAAAGGTTCGACAGTGAACTTTGCGTAGGTATCGGTCTTGGATGACTCTTCGACCGAAACACGCGTGGGAAGCTCAAAGCCCTTCCAACGAATGCGCATGAATAATCTCCCGTCTCAGTATGTCCAGAGTCTTCGCGGTTATAATACGGTCCGAACCAACCGTGACCGCTTCTTTCCCTGGCAACATATGACGAATAGCCGACAACACTCCTGGCCGCCGACCTGGCTCGGTAAAAAACTAGACGCGACGACGCTTGCGCGGACGGCAACCGTTGTGCGGAAGCGGGCTGACATCCTCGATGGCCTTGATGGTAAGGCCGGCGGACTGAAG
>JAFGWW010000427.1 GCA_016936955.1 Planctomycetota bacterium
AGAGCAATTTCACCGAGCCCCAGATCGCCTTCGCTCTGCAGCAGGCAGAGCAAGGCACTCCCGTCGAGGAAGTCACCCGCAAACTCGGCATTACCCACGCCACCTTCTACCGCTGAAAAAAGAAATATGCCGGCCTCGGTGTCACCGAGATGCGTAGGCTGAAACAGCTGGAGGAGGAAAACAGAAAGCTCAAATCCCTGGTCGCCGACCTCAGCCTGGACAAGGCAATGCTGCAGGATGTCCTGCGAAAAAAAGATTGAGGCCTGCCCGCCAGAGGGAGCTGGCAGCCTATCTGCAGGTGGCGTATAAGGTCAGTGAGCGCAGGGCATGCACCGCGCTGTCAGCCAACCGCAGCAGTTGCCGGTATGTCAGTAGAGCGGACAGGCAAGAAGAACTTCGGGTGCGAATTAAGGATCTCGCCAGCGGCCGTCCGGGATATGGCTACCGGCGGCTGCATGTTTTGCTGGGTCGTGAAGGCTGGAAGATTAACCATAAGCGGGTATACAGGCTGTACAAGGAAGAAGGGCTGATGCTGCGGAAGAAACCACCCAAACGGCGGATCTCGGCAGCAAAGCGGATCGGTCGGCCAGTCCCGCAGGAACGAAATGAGAGCTGGAGTATGGACTTTGTCTGGGATCAGCTGTATTCTGGGCAGTCATTGCGGGTCTTAACGATAGTGGATAACCATAGTCGTGAGAGTCTGGCAATGCCGGTGCAGAAGAAGTTCACCGGCACGGATGTGGCTACGGTTCTGGAGCATCTGGTTCAAGAGCGCGGAAGGCCGCAGAGCATCCGTGTTGACAACGGTCCGGAGTTCCGCAGCGTGGCGCTGGATTTGTGGGCATAAGGGCATCAGGTTACGCTGGACTTCAGTCGCCCTGGAAAGCCGACGGACAATGCATTTATCGAGTCATTCAACGCAAGATTGCGTCAGGAGTGTTTAAACGCAAACTGGTTTCTGTCGGTGGAGGATGCCCGGCTGAAACTGGAATTGTGGCGTCAGGATTATAACCAGAACCGTCCGCATAGCGCGTTGGGTAATCTGACGCCGCAGGAGTTTGGCAGAGGTTTGGGCAAGGCGTCTTCCGCTACGCTCCAGCCGCCTTGCCCAAACCAGAATTAATCGTAAATTTCTCACTCCCACTGGATCAGATATGGGGGCAAGACCATGAACCCTAAAAGTATAACATATTCTGGGCGCGTTTCAGGGGGTCAGGTCATGTAGTGCCGGGTATGGTTTGCTGATCCATGAGCGGATATATTGTTATTTGTGATTAATGTTATAAAATAACATTGCAGGGAGCGGCGCGGAGATTTTCTTCTGCTATTACTAATTATGGGGAGTCGTGGTTTAATTGTATATCATAAAGTTATATATATTAAACAAATAAGGCTTTTAGAGAGCGTCATGCTTATGGCGACAAGGGGCTGGTTTGAAAATTTTACCAGAAATTCAAAAAAAGTATTTGCGAATAATCTGATGTTGATATATGATTGAAATAACAAAATAAAACATGGAGCGAATTGAATGTCGCAGTTAGCTGAAGAGCGCCAGAAAATGATTGTGGAGAGGGCGGGCCTGAATGGTGGCTGCGTGATCTCCGAGCTTGCCTTGGAGTTCGGGGTGAGTGAAATGACGATCCGGCGCGATCTGAAGCACATGGAGGATAGGGGGCTGCTTATCCGCGTCCATGGCGGGGCGATTGCGACGGGTGCGAAGTTTGACCAGCGCCTGACGGCCAACGCTTCGGCCAAGGGGAAGGCGGCGAAAAAGCTTGCCGAATTCATCCCCACCAGCGGGACGATTTACCTCGACGGAAGCACCACGATGCTGAACCTGATTGGCAGCATGAAAAACTGCATCGACCTTCAGGTTGTTACGAACCATACCGAGACTTTCCGCCGCCTCTCGGCGCATCACGGGGTTGAGGCTTTGCTCCTTGGCGGGAGGCTTGACAAGCGGACAGACAATCTTGTGGGAAGTCTTGCTCTGCGTTCGATTCAGGCGCTTGCTTTTGACGCGGCCTTTTTCTCGGCCTGGGGGCTGGACGACCGCATCGGTCCCACCGAGATTACTCTCGAGGATGCGGAGGTTAAGGATCTGGTAGCGAGCAGGAGCAGGAAGATTTATCTGGCCGTGGATGAGAGTCAGCTGGGTGTTACTGCTTCGGCGAGTTGGCATGCGGAGAAGGAGATCTCGGTGCTTGCGACCGATTTGCAGCCCGACGATAAGCGTCTGCAGCCATACGGCAAGTTATTCGACAAGATAGTTTGATTTGATGAAGAGCGTTCGAAAAGTGGAATGAAGGAACATTTTTTGGTTTGCGCAGGATATTCGGTAGTTCCCAAATTCCACTTTTCGAGCGCTCTCACTCCTTATAATATACCCACAAACCCTCCCGGAAGGAATTGAAAAATGGCGACACCTGTCCAGATGCCCAAGCAGGGAAATTCGGTCGAGGAGTGCCTGATCGTCGAGTGGAGCGCCAAGGTCGGACAGGCCGTGAGCGAAGGCGATCTGCTGTGCACCATCGAGACCGACAAGGCGAGTTTTGAAGTAACCGCTCCTGCCTCCGGCAAGCTTCTGAGAACATTTTTCGACGAGGGCGAGCTTGCTCCCGTCCTTATTAATATTGCCGTAATCGGTGAGGATGGTGAGGACGCCGATCAGTTCGCGCCCGAGGGCAAGGGGGGCGCTGTAGCCGCTTCCGCAGATCCTGCGCCGGAGAAGGCCAGTGCGCCTGCTGCGGTTGAGGCTGCGCCGGTGAGGGTGGATGCGCCTGCCAAGATCGGCGAGCTTCGGGTAAGTCCGCGCGCGCGCAGTGCGGCTGCCGAGAAGGGAATTGATCCGGCAATGCTGCAGGGCAGTGGCCCCCATGGTCGCGTCACTAGCTCCGACATTGCCGCCGCCGCGAGTTCCGGTATGGCCATGACCCCAGCGGCTGCTGCTATTGCTGCGGCGAGTGGTATGGTTGCCGGGGCAGGGACAGGGCTTGGCGGTCGGGTGCGCGCCTCCGATCTTGTCGAAGCCGGAAGCGTTGCTTCTGTTGCGCCAGTCGGTATGGTAGAAGCGATTGCTCCGAAAGAAGTGAAATACACCGGCATCCGCAAGCTCATAGGCGAGCGCATGATGCAGTCGCTTGAGAATCACGCCCAGCTTACTCTCAACTCCAGCGCCGACGCTTCGGCTCTCCTTTCTTTCCGCAAGAAGGTCAAGGCCAGCGGCGAGAGTCTGGGTCTGCCGAACATTACTCTCAACGATATGGTCTGCATGGTTGTTGCAAAAACTCTTCCGCGCTTTCCCGAGCTGAACGCCATCTTTGACGCCGCGGGCGAGAGGGTTCTTCAGTACAGCCAGGTAAGGCTCGCGGTAGCGGTAGATACCCCGCGCGGGCTGATGGTTCCGGTTGTGAACAACGCCCACGCCATGACGCTTTCGCAACTCGCCCTCAGCATCGCCGATCTGGCGGGACAGTGCAAAGGCGGTTCGATAGACCCCGACCTGCTGCAGGGCGGAACCTTTACCATTACCAATCTCGGCTCGCTCGGAGTGGAGAGCTTCACCCCTGTAATAAACACTCCGCAGGTTGCGATTCTCGGCATCTGTTCCATTGAGCAGAAAGCGGTGCCTGCAGCCGACGGCGCGGTGAAGTGGCAGCCAACGATGGGGCTTTCGCTTACTATCGACCACAAGGTTGTCGATGGCGCTCCTGCCGCGCGCTTCCTCAGGGCGGTGGCCGACGGCATTGCGAATTTCGATCTGCTTCTCGCGTAGCAGCACCAATAAGGAAAGACGGATGTACGACATTATAATAATCGGTTCCGGCCCTGCCGGGTATGTTGCGGCGGAGAGAGCGGGCGAGCAAGGCAAGAGCGTTCTTCTTGTTGAGAAGGACGAGAACCTCGGCGGCGTCTGCCTCAATACCGGTTGCATCCCCACCAAGAGCATGCTCTATTCCGCCAAGCTTTACGACCACGCTTTTCATGCCAAGGATTTTGGCGTGAATATTGAAGGCGCGTCCTTCGACTATCCATTTGTGAAAAACAGAACCGAAGGCATACAGGAGACTCTTCGCAAAGGCATCGAAGGGTTGATGAAGAAAAATAAGGTCGATGTCGTCAAAGGCTCAGCCCTTATTAAAAGCGCTAAGTCGGTAGAGGTGGACGGAAAGGTTTATGAAGGCTCTAACCTGCTTATATGCACAGGTTCGCGTCCTTTCGTTCCCCCCATCCCTGGGCTCAAGGAGAGCGACAGGGTTGTGACCAATGTCGGGATTCTGGCGCAGGAGAAGATGGCCGACCATCTCTGCGTAATCGGCGCGGGCGTGATAGGAACCGAGTTCGCCTCCCTTTATGCAATGGCGGGCAAAAAAGTCACCATGATCGAGATGCTTCCCCAGATCTGCGGTAATACCGACAAGGAGCTCGCCAAAACTGTACAGAAAAAACTGGAGGGCAAGGGAGTCGACATCCACCTTGGCGCGAAGGTTACGAAGGTCGACGGCGGTACGGTTTCCTTTACCGACAGGAAAGGGGCGGAGCAGTCGGTCTCGGCCGATCTTGTCTTGGTCGCTACCGGACGCGCGGTTAATACAGATGGTCTCGGTCTAGAAGCGATCGATCTTGATTTTGACCGTCGCGGCATAAAGGTAAATGAAAAAGCTGAAACTAATATCCCCGGCGTTTACGCTGCAGGCGACGTGACCGGCCGCTGGCAGCTTGCCCACTTCGCGTCGCGACAGGCTACGGTTGCGGTAAACAATATCTGCGGCCGCCTTGATTACTGTCGTGAGAATGCGGTTCCTGCGGTGGTCTATACCGATCCGGAAATTGCCTCGGTCGGCCTTACCGATGACCTTGCGAAAGAAAAAGGTGTTGAGGTCAAGGTTGTCAAGATGCCCCTGGCCGCGAGTGGACGCTATCTGGCCGAAACCAACGGCGAACGCGGGGTGGTCAAGGTTGTAATCTGCGCGAAGAGCGGGGCGGTGCTTGGAGTGCATATAGTTGGCCCCGGCGTATCCGAGATGATCGCCGCAGCCTGCGCAATGATCGAGACAGAGCTGCGCGCGCGTGATGTGGAGGAGATCATCTTCCCCCACCCCACCGTGGGCGAGGTCATTCACGACGTCATGTTTTCCATTCATTAAAAGCGATAGATATTCAGACTGCTAACTTTACGAGGAGCGAGAGATGGTCAAGGCAATCGAGGTCTGCCCCAAGGAGACGCGCAAGAAGGGCAAGATCAAGTTCAAGGATATCGTGGTCAATGGGTTCGATATCCCCTTCAAGGATGCGGCGAAGGATTACGCCAGGGAAGATCTTCTGCGCATGCACCGCGATATGTGCATCCTCCGCGAGTTCGAGACCATGCTCGACCGCGTGAAAAAAGAAGGCGCTTACGAGGGGATCGAATATAACCACCGCGGCCCGGCCCATCTTTCCATCGGGCAGGAGTCACTCGCTGTAGGCCAGTCCTATACCCTCGACCTCAACGATTACACCTTCGGCTCCCACCGCAGCCACAGCGAGATCCTCGCCCGCGGCCTGCGTTCGATCCAGATTCTTGATGACAACAAGCTCATGGACATCATGGCGAATTTCATGGGCGGGAAGACACTGAAGGTTGTGGAAGGCGATGCGAAGGGCGACGCGAAGAGCTTGGCCATCGACTATTTCATCTACGGCACCCTCGCCGAGATTTTCGCACGCGAAACCGGGTGGAATAAAGGCCTGGGCGGTTCGATGCACGCTTTCTTCACCCCCTTTGGTGTTTATCCGAACAACGCTATCGTCGGCGGTTCGGCCGATATCTCGGTCGGTGCGGCTCTCTTCAAGCGCGTCAACGCCAAGCCCGGCATTGTGATCTGCAACATCGGCGACGCCTCCCTCGCCTGCGGCCCCGTGTGGGAAGGCGTCTGCTTCGCCACCATGGACCAGTACAAGGAACTCTGGGACGAGGCGCACCGCGGCGGCCTTCCCCTTATCATGAATTTCGTCAACAACCACTACGGCATGGGCGGCCAGCCCGTGGGCGAAACCATGGGCCTCAAGTTCCTCGCCCGATTTGGCGCAGGCGTTAATCCCGAACAGATGCACTCCGAACGCGTGGACGGTTTCAATACTCTTGCGGTGATTGATGCCATGAAGCGCAAGCGCAAGATTATCGAGAAAGGCGACGGCCCGGTTTTGCTTGACTCTCTCACTTACCGCTACAGCGGCCACTCGCCTTCCGATGCGATGAGCTATCGTTCGAAAGAAGAACTCGATGAGTGGATGAATAGCGATGCGATTGTCGAATTTGGCGACAACCTGACGAAAGCCAAGGTCGCGTCAAAGGCCGACGTCGAAGGCAACAGGGACTTTGCCCGCGAGCTCGTAATCAAAGCCTTCAAGAAGGCGATCGACCCGGTGGTCTCCCCTTATCTCGACCCGGTCAATACTTCCTGTGTCGAGGATGTCATGTTCTCCAATCGCAAGAAGGAAGTGATGGAGGAGGGGCGCGCGCCTGATGTACTCATTCCTCTTGAAGATAACCCGCAGGTGCAGCGCATCAGCAAGAAGAGCCGTTTCGGCCTCGACGAAAAAGGTAACAAGATCAGCGGCATGAAGACCGTGGTTTATAAGGAAGCGCTTTTCGAATCCATTATCGACCGCTTTTACAAAGACCCGACCCTCGCCGCGTGGGGCGAGGAAAACCGTGACTGGGGCGGAGCATTCGCCGTCTATCGCGGCCTGACCGAGAGCATCCCCTATCACCGCCTGTTCAACAGCCCCATTGCGGAAGGCGCGATCGTCGGCGCGGCAGTTGGCTACGGCATGAGCGGCGGGCGCTGCATTGCCGAGATCATGTACTGCGATTTCCTCGGGCGTTGCGGCGACGAGCTTTTCAACCAGCTCGCGAAGTGGCAGTCCATGAGCGCGGGTGTGCTTGAGATGCCGGTGGTGCTTCGTGTGTCGGTTGGAAGCAAGTACGGAGCCCAGCATTCGCAGGACTGGACCAGCATGTGTGCCCACGTTCCTGGCCTCAAGTGCGTCTTCCCCGCGACGCCGTACGATGCCAAGGGCATGATGAACGCCGCTCTCACCGGAACCGACCCTGTGGTATTCTTCGAGAGCCAGCGTCTTTACGACATGCCCGAGATTTTTGTTGAGAGCGGGGTGCCGACTGAATATTACGAAGTTCCCTTCGGCGAGCCGGCAATCCGTAAACTCGGAACAGATCTCACCATCTGCACCCTCGGCGCGACCCTTTACCGTGCTCTCGATGCGGCAAAGATTCTTGAAGAGAAGTACGGCATCTCCTGCGAGGTTATCGACCTGCGCAGCATCAGCCCGCTCAATTACGATATGCTGGTCGAGTCGGTCAAGAAGACCGGTTACTGCCTCATGAGCTCCGACGCCTGCGAACGCGGCTCCTATCTCCACAACGTGGCGAGCAATCTCACCACCCTTGCTTTCGACTGGCTCGACGCGCCTGTGGCGGTTGTTGGCGCAAAGAACTGGATTACTCCGGCCGCCGAGCAGGAAGACAGCTTCTTCCCCCAGCCCCACTGGCTGGTCGACGCCGTCCACACCCGCCTCATCCCCCTCAAGGGACACGAGCCGATCACCAACTGGACTGAAGGCGAAATGCTGAGAACGAACCGGCTTGGGGTGTGATTGAGAAAATGCCAATTCAAAGGCCGGGCTTTTGTCCGGCCTTTTTTATATGCAAACGCGTTATTTTTTTGCGATACGGAGGAGGCTACGTAAAACAGCATTTATCAGCTTGTTAGTTTTCATTCCAGATCGTATTGCGCAAACATATGAGATGTTGGCTCTGGGGCTGTCGATCTCTTTCAGGATTATTTCATCGCTCAGCCTTGAGAGCAGCTTGTCGTTAAAGCACTGGAATGTTATTACCAGCCCCAGACCAAAACCACTGGCTACGGACGAAATTACCGCCTCGCGCCCTCCCGGGATAAACTCTATACTCTTCTTGAGATGTCTCAGTTTATCCACCCCCATGAGGTTTGTCGCTTCTGCCGATGTGGTGGACATGAAAAGGCGGACGCCTTTCAGATCCTTACCCCCTATTTTATCCTTACTTGCCAGCTTTGACGATTTGGGAAGGGCAAGCATGGCCTTGCCTGCATAAAGCGGACGGTGTGAGAGCCCCCTGCGGTTTGCTGTGTCGCATAATATTGCAAGATCGCAATCACCTGCCGCAAGGCTTGTGATTATGCTGCCTGAAGTCTCACACTTGCAGTGAAACTTTATGTCCGGAAGCCTGTGCTCGATTTCAGCAATGGAAGAGTAGCCGCCTCCGCCCATGAAATCGGCATCAATCAGGATTGAAACCTTTCCGCTCAGCTTTTCTTCTTCAAGTTGATACTTGAGGTTATCCCATTCATGTTTAACTGCAAGCGCGTATTCAAGAACCTTCTCCCCTTCTTCCGTAATGGTTCTGGTTGTGCGGCAAAATAGTGATCTTCCGCCAAGAGCCTTCTCCATTCCCGCCAGGTCGCGCGAAATCTGGCTTTGGCTTTTCCCGAGCGCATTCTCCACGGCAGACTGTTTTTTCCATTTCGCAAGGGCAATCAGGGTTGAAAGCTGTTGGACGGTAAGGGGAGACCCATCAACATGTTTTCTCATTTTAATGCTCCCGTAACATCTAGATATGTATCAAATGCATTAATAAATAGTATAGACCCTATTGAAGCATATCAAGAAGGAATTACCATGCTTCTATGCTTTTGCATCATAAAGAAAGGAAAATGCCATGCTTACAGATGAGGAAAAAAGGAAGACTGAGTTGTTGATAATCGAGATTGTGCGAGAACATTTTGCCCTGAAGAGTTCTGATTCAATTACCATGAAGACGAATATTTACGATGATCTTGGGGGTGATTCTCTGGATATGTCAGAGATTGCAATGGAGGCGGAAGATCAGTTTGGTCGGGAATTCAAATCCGATGATGCAGACCCACGCACTATTGCTGACCTTTATCGTATGGCGCTTGAGAGTATTGCAGGCTGAAATATGCAAGCGAGGCCGGACG
>JAFGWW010000428.1 GCA_016936955.1 Planctomycetota bacterium
TATGTGTTCTTCTTTATAGGTGACGGCATGGGCAAGGTGCAGGTTGAGGCAGCTAATAAATATGTGGCTGCCATGAGCGAGGACGGGAAACGCGAGCTCAACTTCAAAGGCTTCCCCGTAAAGGGCGAGATTACAACCCACTCCCACAACAACAAGGTAACCGATTCGGCCGCGGCCGGAACCGCCCTTGCCACCGGCAACAAAACCAATAACGGCATGCTCGGTATCGACGCCGCAAGCGGCAAACCCTTCGAGACCGTCGCCGAGAAAGCGAAGAAGCAGGGCATGAAGGTCGGTATCGTTACCACCGTCAGCATCGACCACGCCACGCCAGCATCCTTTTACGCCCACGTAAAAAGCAGAAACAGCTACGGCGAAATCTCGCGCCTCCTCGGAGACAGCGGCTTTGACTTTTTTGCCGCGGGAGGCATGAAGGGAGCCAAAGGGCCGGACGGGAAGAGCAACGCCGAGTACGCAACCTCAAAAGGCTATACCCTCGTCACCGGCGCGGAAGAACTCAAAGCGGCCGAACAGGGCGGCAAGGTTATCGCCTTCAGCAGCCACCCCGCCGCAGCGGCTTCCATCCCTTACGTAATCGACCGCAAGGATGGCGGCCTCACCCTGCCGTTGATAGTTTCCGAAGGTATCCGCCTTCTCGACAACGACAACGGCTTTTTCATGATGGTCGAAGGTGGCAAGATCGACTGGGCCTGCCACGGCAACGACCTCGCCAGCGCGGTCAAGGATATTGTGGATATGGATGACGCCGTCGCTGTCGCGGTTGATTTTATGAAAAAGCATCCGGATGAAACCCTCATCATTGTCACCGCCGACCACGAAACCGGTGGCCTTGAGCCTCTCGATAAAGGGGGAGATATAAAGGCGCTCGACCTCCAGACCATAAGCCAGGAAGATTTCAATCAGGAGATCAAGCCGTACAAAAAAGAAAAGGAGGATTTTGAAAAGGTGTTTCCTTACCTTTCAAAGTCCTTTGGCCTTAATGCTGCCGACGCCGCCGAAAAGGAAGCGGTGAAGAATGCGTGGAACGCCACCATCGGCGGAAGCGGCGTGGAAGAAAAACTCCTCTACGGCAGCAAGGTTCCCGTAACCATAACCTGCCTGCGCATAATCACTGCGAAAGCCGGTTACCGCTTCACCTCCTTCGACCACAGCGGAGCTCCTGTCGGCCTCTGGGCGGCGGGTGCGGGCGCCGATCTTTTCAGCGAAAAGATGGATAATACCGACGTGCCGAAGAAGATTGCTGCGTTGATGGCGGAGTAGGGGCGCAGCAGGCGCAAGGGGCGGCGCATGATACAGCGGACAATGTTTTTCAGTTTATCCCTCATTCCCGCTTTTCTGATCGCGCTGTATCTCGATGACGACTTTCCGGTCCTGGCGAGGGGGCGCACCCTGCCGCAGACAATCTGGCTGTTTCTTTTTATGGCCAAGTGGGCGGTCTTGCTCGGGGCGGTGTCTTATCTGCTCTGCTATTTCCTGATCCATAATCCCTTTACGGTACGCAGGCATATTGCCCTTCTGCTTGTTACCGCATTCATTGGGTGGGTCGGCCCTGTGACTCTTTTTGATGTGGTGTGGCTTGGCGGGCCGATGGGTATTCCGATGTCAGTTTTCCCCTGCCTTTACGATGATATGTGGCCGCTCTTTGCCTTATGCGCGTTTGCGTTTTATGCCTTTTACTGCCTGGCTTTCCTTGTCTTCCCCGCGAAGCCGAAGTGGGGCGTGTCGATAGCGAATCAGGCTTGCGTGGACGAGTAACGTCATCCCGCGCCTCACACCATCCTCTTCACCACCAGAATGCTCAGCGCGTCGCCCACGTTTTCCGAGAGGTCGGAGATTTTGCTGATCTGGATCACGAGGTCCTTGAGCAGGATCTTCTGGTCGGGGGCGATTTCCTGGCTGGCGAAGATGGCTCGGATCACCTCCCGTTCGAGGCGGTCGGCAGAGCTTTCGAGCTTGTCGATATCGGCGATCAGGGGGCGCATTTCCTGCGGGGCGGTGAAGAGGAGCCGCACCGCCTTGACCAGAAGCTGGAAGCATTCGCAGTTGGTGTGGACAAGCTGGTGGAACTCCTTGGCCAGAACCTGCGGGATCAGGAGAAGTTCAGCCGAGACCTCGAAAAGGATGGCGTCGGCCTTGTTCGGGAGCTTGTCGAGCTTTTCAAGAAGATGGAGGATGTCTCCGCGAGATTCGGGGATCAGGGCTTTTTCGTAAAGCTCCTCCTCCACCCGGCGGCGGATATCGTCGCAGGTGGACTCGGCAATGTGCGCTTTCTGCGCGAGTTCGTCGAATTCGTGGCAGTCGCCTTTCTTGATTCTCGCCTCCAAAGCCATTTTGAACAGCCCAAGGCACTGGTCCGCCTTTGAAATATATTCTTCCACCATCTCGGTGACCACGTGTCCCTTGCGCCAGCTAAACATATGTGTCTCCCTGTATTTAAGTGTTTTTGCTCTGTCTGTGATCTGCCGGGTTTAAGGCGTCTTTTGCAGTATATTCACAAGCGTCCCTTCCCGCAAAGAAAATTACCTTCCCCCGCGCACCGGCTTTCATCTCCATATAGTAAGGAAACCCCTTGACATAAAAGGTATTGTAAAGGAATATAGCAGCAACTGAAGCCGCTTAGTTCGCCTTTTGTCAGGATTTTACATGGCCGGAAAAGACCTCAAGAGCATTGTCGACAGGATCGTAGACCTGCCAACCCTTCCGCAGGTCGTTACCACTATCATGACCCTGATAGAGGACCCCGATTCTTCCGCAAGCGATATCAATGACGTCATGACCAACGACCCGGCCCTCGCGGGCAGGATTCTCAAGCTGGTCAATTCGGTCTTCTACGGTCTGCCCAACAAGGTCAGCTCGATCCAGCAGGCGATCACCATCCTCGGTTTCAATACCATCAAGAGCCTCGCCATCAGCGCTTCGGTCTTCGATCTCTTCGGGGAAGGGGACGAGGGCTTTTCGTACGAGGGCTTCTGGAAAAATTCGATGGGCGTGGCCACGGTGGCGCGCTTCCTCTCCAACCGCGAGCCGGGCGTCAGCCCCGACACCAGCTTTGTGGTCGGCTTGCTCCACGGCATGGGCAAGCTGGTTCTCGACCAGTACGCGCCCATGGAGTTCCAGAAAATCCTGGAGGTGGCGCAGGAGAAGGAGATCGATTTCTACAAGGCGGAGGAGGAGGTTATCGAAACCACCTACGCCGAGATCGGATACTGGCTCGCCGAGCGCTGGCAGCTTGCTCCCGACGTGCAGGAAGTCATGAAATACCAGAACCGGATCGCCGATTGTCCTGATAAGGAACGCCCTCTGGCGGCTGTCCTTGCTTTCGCCCGTTACGTGTGCAAGGTGAAGAAATACGGCAGTTCCGGCGATTTTGCCAAGCCGCAGCTTTCCCGCGCCGCGTGGGACAGCCTGCATATACAGCGCGAGCAACTCCCTTCCGTTATCGCCGAGATCAACAACGAGCTTGAAAACGCCCAGGCATTCCTTGAAATTATCAATTCCTGATAGCGTTTTGGATTATATCAACCTGATTGCATCTTCATGCAGCGCAAGAGAACTGAAAGGACATGAGTTGAGCCACGATCATCACAAGGATGGCGGCACCTGCAACGGTACGCCGGAAAACACCGCCAGTATTCTCACCGAGACCGACCCCAGGCAGAATCTCATTCTCGAGAAAAAACAACTCTGCGACTCGATAGTGTTGTTCAAGGTGCATTGCCCGCAGATTGCGTGGTATTGCAAGCCGGGTCAGTTCATCGTCGTTCGCGGTGATGAGAAGAGCGAGCGCATCCCCCTCACTATTGCCGATTTCTGCCCCGAGGAAGGGTGGATCGTCATGGTGGTGCAGGTTGTGGGCGTGGCCTCGCGCAGGCTTGACAGCTTTAATGAAGGCGACCGCTTCCGCGATATCGTCGGCCCCCTAGGCCATAACAGCGAGATAGAAAATTTCGGAACCGTGGTCTGCGTCGGCGGCGGCCTCGGCGTCGCCCCGGTCTACCCGATCCAGCGCGCCCTCAAGGACGCGGGCAATAACGTGATCAGCATCATGGGCGCGCGCAATAAGGCTTTTGTCTTCTGGGAAGAGAAGATGAAAGCCTGCGCCAACGACCTCTTCGTCACCACCGACGACGGCTCTTACGGCAACAAGGGATTCGTCACGACCGAGCTCCAGAGAATTATCGATTCGGGCGAGAAGATCGACCGCGTAATCGCCATCGGCCCGCCCGTGATGATGAAGGCGGTCTGCGACGTCACCCGCCCTGCGGAGATCAAGACCATCGTGAGCCTGAACTCCATCATGGTTGACGGCACCGGCATGTGCGGCGGCTGCCGCGTCGAGGTTGGTGGCGAGACAAAGTTCACCTGCGTGGACGGCCCCGAGTTTGACGGCCACGCCGTTGACTTCCCCCTCCTTCTCTCTCGCCTTTCCACTTACCGCGATCACGAGACCGAGGCCAAGGGGCGTTTCAGCAGCCGTCCCACTTCATGCGAACTTCCCAAGCCCGGCGAGGCTCCCACCGCGTCGATTGAAGCTCCGAATGTTGAGAAAGCTTCGCGCCGCACCCCCATGCCGGAGCAGGATCCGAAGAAGCGCGCTCATAATTTTGACGAGGTAACGACCGGCTATACGCCCGAGCTTGCGCGCGCCGAAGCCATGCGCTGCGCCCAGTGCAAGACCGCGCCCTGCGTGTCCGGCTGCCCCGTGAATATCAATATCCCCGCTTTCATCAAGGAAATCCAGGACGGGCATTTCCTCAAGGCGGCGCACAAGATCAAGGAAACCAACAACCTCCCCGCCGTCTGCGGACGCGTCTGCCCGCAGGAGGTGCAGTGTGAGGGCAAGTGCATCTTCGCCCGCAAGGGCGAGGCTATCGCCATCGGTCGGCTTGAACGTTTTGCCGCCGATACCGAAGCCGCTCTCGGCGACGTCCGCGTTCCCGACCGCGCACCGGAAACCGGCAAGCGCGTAGCCGTGGTCGGCGCTGGCCCGGCCGGTCTTACCGCCGCAGCCGACCTCGCCATCATGGGGCATAAGGTGACGATCTTCGAAGCCCTCCACTCCCCCGGTGGCGTGCTGATTTATGGTATTCCGGAATTCCGCCTGCCCAA
>JAFGWW010000429.1 GCA_016936955.1 Planctomycetota bacterium
ACCGGCGCGGGCGACAGCTTTGCCGGCGGCTTTATGGGCCACCTCGCGAAAACCGGTCGCACCGATGTGGACGCCCTGCGTCAGGCGGTGGTGAGTGGAACGGTCATGGCAAGTTTCACCTGCAGCGGCATCTCTCTTGAGCGCCTTTCAAGCCTCACGGCCGAAGAGGTATCCGCCAGAGCCGAACACTTTACCGCCATGCTTAATATCCCGGAGTAAAGCGGAACCATAATGAACCACAATACGCACCTTCATGCTTTCCTGATTGCCCTTCTTCTCTGCGCCGCGTGGGCGGTTGTGGGATGGGACAGCCTCGCCGAGCCGCCCGAGACTACCTTGAGCGGCTTTGCTGAAAAGTACGGGCTTGAACTCGTCTCACGCCCCGGCAACCCCGGCGTAGAGCTATCGGGCAAGGGGCTGACCGTCAGGCTTGCCCCCGGCATGAAGGCGGTAAGCGTTAACGGCAAGCTGCACAAACTTTCCCAGGCTCCCAGAATGAGCGGGGGCGTAATGCTGGTTCCGGGCGAGCTTTATTCAATAACCGACGGCCTGCGCCCGGCGCGGGGCAAATATGCGGCCGTGGTTATCGACGCCGGACATGGCGGATACGACACAGGCGCCGTGGCTAATGGCGCTATAGAGAAGGATATCGTCCTCGATATCGGCAGGCGCGTGCGCGACATCCTTGTCCGCAACCGCATCAAGGTTGTCATGACCAGGGAAGACGACACCTTTATCGAACTCACCAAACGCAGCGAGATCGCCAACGAAACCCCCGGCGCGGTATTTGTCAGCATCCACGCCAACTCCGCCGGCGAGGTTGCATCCTGCGAAGAGATCGACGGGATCGAGACCTTCGTCCTCACCGACAGCATCTCCGACCTCACCCGCGCCAACAAGGCGGCAAGCGAATACGCGCTTCACGAAAACACCGCCGGAGGCAGCCGCAAAATGAAAGCGGAGAAGGCGAAGAAGACCATCGCCAACCTGAGCCGCGAAGCAAGAAGCGAGAGCCGCGTCCTCGCCGAAGCGGTACAGAAGAAACTCACCTCCAACCTCGGCGAAAGCGACCGCGGCGTGAAAGAGAAAAACCTCTCGGTCCTGCGCGAGACCTACTTCGGCCCCGCCATCCTCACCGAGGTCGGCTTCCTCACCAACCGTAAAAGCGCGCGCGAACTCAACTCCGCCGCCTACAGGCAGAAAACCGCCCAGGCAATTGCCGACGGCATCATCTCCTTCCTCTCAAGACCCTGATTCTTCCGCGAAAAAGGTTAGCCATGAATAATTTCAAATACGAAGACTGCGCGTTCGCGTACTCCGACGGCACGCTCGTAATCGGCAATTCCATGATCGAGCGCACCTACACCCTCGGCGAAAAAGGCCTCATGAGCAGCAAGGTTTCCAGCGTTAAAGACGGCCACGACTGGGTTGGCAAGGACACCCCCCTCGCCTGCGATTTTCCCTTTTGCGAAGAGGGGGTCGACATGGCAAGCGTCAGCCTTGAAGGCGCGGAAGAGGATTGCCTCGGCCTCTCGGAAAAGCACCTGCTCGTCACCATGACGATTCCCTATCCGAGACACAGCCTGAAAATCGAGTGGAAAGTTTTTCCCGAATCCCCCTTCATCACAACCCGTGCATACCTCCGCGGCCGTGCGGTTGAAAGCGCGGCGGAGGATGGCGCAAGCGCAGACGCAGACGGCCCGACCCCGATCGAGAAAGATACGGGGCCCCAGAAAATCGCCGGTGGAAATGATGTGATCGAGAGCCTTCCCTTCAGCGTCACCCACATGAAGACAACCGTGGTATCCCTCTTCGACCAGACCGACATCAACAACCATCTCCTCCAGACCAACACGGTTATCCCTTATTCAAGGCGGATGAATTCATTCAGTGGCAACGCCATCCTCCTCGACGATTATGTCGAAGACAAGGGGATGCTCGTGGTCAAGGAAGGGCCAACCCCCGCCGCAAGCCTCAACCGCTCCGGCGATGAGTTCAAGCTCCAGCCCGTAACCGGTCTGCGCGTGGTCGGCTCGGGCATCGACTTCTCCGCTCTTGAGGACGAGAGCTGGCACCCGTGCTACGGTGCCACCGTCGGCCTCGACAAGGCGGCGGAACTTATGGGCGAGTACCGTCGCTACTGCGCCCGCGTCCGCAAGGCCGACCCCGAACGCGATATGGCGATCATGTCGAACACCTGGGGCGACAGGAATCAGGACAAGGCGGTGCGCGATTCCTTTATCCGCAAGGAAGCGGACGCCGCCGAGCAGCTCGGCGTGGATATTCTCCAGATCGACGACGGCTGGCAGAAGGGAGTAACCGCCAATTCGGCTCTGGCGACAAACGGGGTATGGGAAGGGTATTACGATTTCGATCCGGAATTCTGGTCGGTCAACCCCGAAAAATTCCCCGATGGCCTCGCGCCGCTGGTGGAGTATGCAAACGGCAAAGGTATCGACATCGCCCTCTGGTTCTCCCCCGATTCGACCAACGATTTTGGAAACTGGCGCAAGGACGCGGTTACGCTGTTCGACCTTTACGAGAAATTCGGCATCTGTCATTTCAAGCTCGACGGGATCAAGATCCGCTCGAAGAAAAGCGAGGTCAACCTCGTCAACATGCTACACGAACTCACAGTAAAGAGCGGCGGCAGAATAACCTTCAACATGGACACCACCGCCGAGATCCGCTTCGGCTATCTTTACGAGAAGGAGTACGGCATGCTCTTTCTCGAAAACCGCTACAGCGACTGGGGCAATTATTTCCCCCACAATACGCTCAAGAACCTCTGGCTCCTCTCCCACCTCGTGCCGCCTCAGCGGTTCCAGATCGAGGTGCTG
>JAFGWW010000430.1 GCA_016936955.1 Planctomycetota bacterium
GGCCAACCACGATCGCGCCGATGTGGTCGAGAAATCCGTAGCCGGGGCAGAGCTTGACGCCGAGAACCGCCAGCGCCGCCGGGATTGAGGAGATGCTGTCCGAGCGGTGGTGCCAGGCGTTGGCGATCAGGGCCGATGATTTGACCCTTCTCCCCGCGCGCGCGGTGTACTGGTAAAGCAGTTCCTTGATAATTATAGAGGATAGCGCCGCGCCGAATGCCGTCCAGCCCGGAATGGTGTCGTCGTGGTTGCGGAGCGACATGAGGGCGTTATAGATCAGGCCCAGCGCCACAAGGAAGAGGGAGAGACCGATGCCGGCGACGATAAGCGTTTCGATGCGCTGGTGGCCGTGGGGATGGGATTTGTCGGCCGGTTTCGACCAGTATTTAACCCCCACAAGCACGACGATATCGGTGGCACTGTCGGAAAGGGAGTGCACCGCGTCGGCCACGAGGGCCTGGGAACTGGCCAGAATTCCGACCGAGCATTTTGCCCCCGCCAACAGCAGGTTGATAATAAGCCCGATCCATGTGACACGCTTTACCGTCGAGGATTCATCGCTTTTGCCGATTGCCGTTGCTGTTTCCGCCGCTTCAATGTTCATTTATCATATCCCGGATCAATAATATAAAATGCTCCCGCCCAACACGATGGCGCAAAGGCGGAACCGATTTAAGGAAGGATTTTACATTAAAACCCGATTTCACGGTACAAGAGTTTGGAGAAATCGCTATATTATACAGGGTCTAGATTCTAATGAGCATTTTTGATGTGGATAGCGAACCCATAATTATGGAAATAATCAACCGAGACAATTGCGAACCCTTCACCACCAAGGATACCTCCGAGATACGGGAGATCATGGCTTACAGGAATTCGTCCTGCAAGAAGACGAGTCTCGCCGAAGCGACCCTGTATCCCGGCAAGTGTACCGAGGCGCACTATCACCCGGAATGCGAGGAGATATATTATATCCTCTCCGGCACGGGCAGGATATGCGTGGACGGCGAAGAGCGCGATCTCGCCCCCGGCGACGCGGTGCTCCTCTCTCCCGGCGCGGTGCACCAGACCTGGAACACCGGCGCGGACAAGCTCGTATTCCTCTGCATCTGCGACCCGCCATACGAGCATGAGGACACGGTGATGGTGGAGACAGGCGAATAGAATGCCGGATAATCCCGAACCCACACAGCCAATGGTCTGCAAGTTCCCCCTCTCGCGGCAGGAGGTGGCGGTGCTGGCCGTACGAATACTGGCGATTTATTTTATGGTTGTCTCTGCCGGTCAGCTATTCTCAACATTTGTGCGAATTCTTACGTCGTTTCAATTCATGGATGGCCCGGGCCTTGAACTATACAGCATCTTTTTTTTGATTGCCTACGGAGGTCTGGGTGCAATTCAAGGCTTTGCTGGCTTAGTTCTTTGGGTGAAAGCGATTTGTGTTGCGCAGAGGATATTCCCTCATAACGAATGTCCTGAAAAGGGCGAGGAAATTTATCTTGGGCGTCTTGCCGCCCTTGTTTTGGCTTTGGCCGGCGTTGTCATGGTGGCTTATTCATTGCCGGATATGATTGTGTCGACAGTTCAAGTCTGTATGCTAAAGGATAGTGTTGAAAATGTCGCTGAATCAGACACCGCGCAATGGCAGCAACTCATGACTCAAGCAAAGGGACCGACTCGAGAAGAGGTAGTAATGGATATGGTTTCAGCATCTGCGAAAACCATTATATCATTGCTGCTTGTAGTTTATTCAAAAACAATAGCCCGGGTGCTTGCGAAAAAACTGCACACACCCCCTGATAACAATTAACAACGGAGGCTGATATTAATGAACACCGAGTATGAAGCGCATGTGAAAGAACGCGCGGAGCAGGGCATCCCGCCCCTCCCGCTTACTGCCGGGCAGGCCGAAGAGCTTGTCCAGCGCCTCGAGACTGCCACCGCCGACTCCGGCGCGGAGCTTCTCGGACTTTTGCAGGACCGCATCGCCCCCGGCGTCGACCCTGCGGCGAAGGTCAAGGCCGAGTGGCTCAATAAAGTCGCTGTCCGCGAGACGGCGAGCGCGGTCGTCACCCCTGAGCGCGCCGTGGAACTTCTCGGCACCATGCTCGGCGGGTACAACGTTCCGTACCTCGTCGACCTTCTCGACAATATCGAGCTCTCCCGCGTGGCTGCCGAGGCGCTCAAGAAGATGGTTCTCGTCTTCGACAACTTCGCCAAGGTCAAGGAAAAGGCCGACCGCGGCAACGGCGTGGCGAAAGAGGTTGTGAAATCGTGGGCCGAGGCAGAGTGGTTCACCTCCCGCGACGAGCTTCCCGGAAAGATGACCCTCAAGGTCTTCAAAGTCGATGGCGAGACCAACACCGATGATTTCTCGCCCGCCAAGGACGCCCCCACGCGCCCCGACATCCCGCTCCATGCCCTCAGCATGGGCGGCACCCGCTTCCCCGGCGGCATCGAGAAGCTTGCCGAGTTCCGCGCCGAAGGCCATGCCGTGGCTTTCGTGGGCAACACAGTCGGCACCGGCTCAAGCCGCAAGTCGGCAACCAACTCCCTCATCTGGCACATCGGCGAGAATATCCCCTTCGTCCCGAACAAGCGCCGGGGCGGGGTGGTGATCGGCGAAGCCATCGCTCCCATCTTCTTCAATACTTTTGAAGACTCCGGCGGCTTGCCGCTACGCGTCGACTCGGTAGATAAACTCAATACTGGTGACATTATCACCATCGACACCCGCGAAGGCGTGATCGTCTCCGAATCGGGCGAGGTGCTTGCGAAGTTCGAGCTCTCCCCCGTAACCATGGCCGACGAATACCGCGCGGGCGGCCGAGTCCCCCTTATCATCGGCCGCAAGCTCATCGCGCAGGCGCGCGAATCCCTCGGCATGGGCGAGAGCGATATTTTTGCCCAGACCCCGAAGAAGGAGCGCAAGGCGGATCAGGGTTATACCCTTGCCCAGAAAATGGTGGGCAAGGCTTGCGGCGTCGACGGCGTGCTGCCGGGCGAAACCTGCGAGCCCAAGACCACAACCGTCGGCAGTCAGGACACCACCGGCCCCATGACCC
>JAFGWW010000431.1 GCA_016936955.1 Planctomycetota bacterium
CACGCGCGAACCGTGGGCCGGAACATTGATCTCAACCGTGCCCTCCCCATCCATGAGGCCGAGGAATTTCTGGGTGGCGAATTCGAAAAGGGCGAATTTCTTCCCCGCAGATTCGGGAATGGCCGAGAGATTTACCGAACGCTTCACCTTCTCGTCGGCCCAGTTGCAGAGGGTAAGGTTGTACCACATACCAAGCCCATCCGCCTCGGCGGTGACAGTGGTGATAAAGGTTTCGGGACAGACCTTCTTTTTGTAATCAAGGATCTTTGCCGGCTTGCCGGTTGCGGGAATTACGTGGCGCAGAAGGGCGAGGCGATCGTCATCAAGTTCCACCATACGCTCGGAAAAACAGACCAGCCCGCCTCCGAGATACTGGCTGACCACACAAGTAAACGCTTCATCGTCGGTGAGCGAACCGTCGGCAAGATGCTCAAACTCAAGCTGCCCGCGGAAAGGGCCTTTTCTGCGGCGGAGCTGGAGGGCGTCGGGGTCAGTATGCCAGAAATCGTTCATGTAATTCCGGTAGAGGTTCTGCTTGATGCGGACGAGATAGCCGAGGCTTGAATAATGCGTCTTGGCTCCGGCTGGCTCCTTCCACCGACCCTTGACGTCGCTGCCGATACGTATACCGTCCGCCACGCCGATCGTGCCCTCAAACAAACCTCCGCAGGCGAGGACGTATCCCTCTTCCCCCACCGCGTTTTTGATAATCCCCATGCCTCGACGATAAGCCTGCGCGCGGGTCATGGTCCGGTCATGGAACTGAATGCTCGGAGCATTGATTACGGCACGCAGGAAGTCGAGCTTGTGGCAGAGAAAGCCCCACGATTTGAAGCGCGTGAACATCTCGGTGAGATACTCCTCCGCTTCGGGAACGGTGGGGTCGAGAATCCATTTTTCCCCCTCGCTATGGGGAAAAATCACCGGCTTGCCTTCGGCGTCCCGCGCCACAAGCATCGGATATTTCTCAAGGATCGGCGAATCCGGCGTAAGCACAAAGGGGCAGGTCCAGATGCCGGGGGTGTAACCTGCGGCGCGTATTTTCCCGGCCGCCTCCGCCATTCCCGAGGGGAAAAGGGAGTTGGAATTCCAGGTGCCGAAGTTGTCCATCCAGCCGTGGTCGATAAGGAGCGCATCGAAGGGTATCGGACGCCTGGCCAGATCGGCAAGGTTCTCGGCAAGGTCATCCTCGGTGAAACCGCTCCCGTAAAAATACCAGCTGCAATAAACAGCTGGCGCGGGCCGGTTAGGTTTTTCAAAGCCCATCTCCGTCCCGATCATGACGCCGTGGCGGGCAACCATCTCGCGAACGTCAGCCGTCTCGGCAATTATTATCCAGTGGCAGTAACGCTCCGCGCCCGGGGCGAGTTCAACCCCGTCAAGCTCGCAGAGGACCATCAGCTTTTCCAGATCGACAGCCTCGTCGTTGCCGGATATGACTACCCGTGAAAGGTGCTCACTCTGGCAGAGGGAGGCGATGAAAAGCCCCTGCCCTTCGGGGTTGCGGTCATCCATGATGCAGACGCCGGGTTCCGACTTGATCGCGCCGGGCTTGACCGCAGCGGCCGCGTCCTTGTCGGAGACGCCCATGCCGGCCTTGATCTCCGCACCATCCACCCGCGCCTCAACCATATCGTTATCGTTGACACCGGGACGATAAACGCCGGGGATATCGTTTTTCTGACGCGACATGCGATATACGCACCAGTCTTTATAAGCAGCATCATTCACCCATACATTCTTAATGCCACGGGCACAGAGCGGGATCATGGCGCCAAGATTGAAAGCATCTCCGCCCCTGTTCTTTACCCCCATCCGGATTGCCACAAATGAATCGTCTCCCGCGCGGAATATCTCGCGCACAACTTCAATACCGGGATGAAGGGAACGGTAGCCCTCCACCTCACCCTTTACACCGCCCACAGTCGCCGGAGCTATAGAACTTTTCCTGAAATCAAGATTGCCGCACTCAACCCCGCCGAGCACAGGCGAAAGCGTCTCAAACCGCAGACAAGTGTCGCTCCCCTTGAGCAGTACCTCGCTGCCCGATATGGTGTCGATCTTTAAAAAACTTCCTGACATGGTTGCCGTCGCACTCACAGCGTTCTCCCTATTGAAAATATCTAGGCTTCAGCGGCTACGATTATTCCTTACAATATCATTTTAAAGCGCTTTAACTGTTAGTCAAACAATTACCTCTGAATTTCGCAAAATAATTGGTTTATCCGATAATCAAGGGTTTTACTTTTCTGCGGATGGCATGGCCTATTTGAGAATAACCTCGACCGTGGTTCCGTCCTTGCCGAGTACGGCGTCGACAACTGCCGCCTTACCTCCATGGCTGGCCTTAACCTTGTAGTCGCCGAGGAACCCACGCAGGGCGTACTCGCCATTCGCGCCGGAGCGGCCGTTGGCATTCGTCCACCACTTGTCTTTGACAAGATCCAGCCAGACCTTCCCGTTGGGCTTGAGGGACCAGTCCTTATTGATGAACCCGCGTTTGGAGATCCCATTCCAGAATCCCCACTGCAGGAATTCATGAACTTTCGGATGACTGAAAGCGATGGTCATGAAGTCGCGCTGCCAGTCCGCCTGCAGCTGTTCATCATCCACAACCTGATCGAATTCGGTAATACCCATGGGCAAACCGAACTGGGAAAAGTACTCCAGCGCCTCGTAAACTTTCTCCACCCCCGGAAGGCGGCAGCCGAAATGGCTCTCAAAGCAGATCGCGCCGAGGGGTGCTTTGTTGGCCTGCAGGTACTTGATTATTTTTATATAGTTCTTCGTACGCATCGAATTTAAATTCGCCTGCGAGAGATGCCCCCCTTCGTTTATGCAGAGGGTCGCCGTGGGATCAACCTCATGGGCAACATTGAACCACTCCAGCATCACGTCGTCGCCAAGTTTCTCCACAAAATAGTAGTGGGAATTGGGTTCGTTATACACGTCATACTCGACACACTTGCCCTTCATCGCCCCGACCTCGTCGCGGATGTGGTCGGTCAGAAGCTTGCGGAGCGCCGCAGGATCGGCCTCCATCTTGCGCTGGA
>JAFGWW010000432.1 GCA_016936955.1 Planctomycetota bacterium
GCCTGATTATGCCGCTCCTTTTCTTCGGGGTTCTGCTTGCGGGAATACTCCTCGGCGCGCCGCGCGGTGCGGGCGGAAGCGGAGAGGGGATTTTGCCGTCGGGGTGGATTGCCGGGCTTGTGGGGGGCGAGTCGTTTTTGGCCAACCTCTTTGCATCGGTTGCGGGAGCGTTCATGTATTTCGCCACCCTGACCGAGGTGCCGATTGTGCAGGGGCTTCTTGATAACGGTATGGGCAAGGGCCCGTCCCTCGCTTTGCTCCTTGCCGGGCCCGCCCTGAGCCTGCCCAATATGCTGGTTATCAGGAGCGTTCTTGGGACGAAGAAGACGCTGGTGTATGTGATGCTTGTTATTTCGATGGCCACGGTTTCCGGGGTTATTTACGGCCATATTGCCTAAGGACGTTTGTCTTCTTGCTTGGGGTAATGATGAAAGCGCAGAAAATAATTACAACTCTTCTTTTAATCTTTGTCGCGGTAAGCGTGGTGGCGATCGTGGTAAAGAACGTAAACGCTACGAAGACCGATCCGGTGAGCGGTGAACCTGCAGCAAAGACGGATACCGGCTCCAAGCCAACCGGGCCTGAGAGCACGGATAAGGAGAAAATTGTCGTATATTATTTCCACGGCAACATGCGCTGTCCGACCTGTATGACAATTGAAGCCATGACGCGAAAAGCTGTGGACGGGAGTTTTTCTGATGAGAAGAAAAACGGGTTGCTTGAGCTGAGGGCAGTGAATCTGGAGACCGAGGGGAATGGCCACTATGTTGAGGATTACCAGCTTTCCGTTCGAACCGTCGTCATATCGAAGCTTAAAGACAATAAGGAAGTCGAGTGGAAGCGGTTGGATCGGGTGTGGGAGCTTGCGGCCGATGAATCTGAATACCTGAACTACATAAGCAGCGAGATCAATTCCATATTAAAGAAGGGCAGCTGATGGAAGAGTGGCTTGTTCCCGTCGCTTCGGCTTTCTGGTTGGGCATACTTACCTCGATAAGCCCATGCCCGATGGCTACCAACCTCGCCGCAATCTCATATGTTGGGCGCAGGGTGGATAAACCGCGCAGCGTCTTTTATGCGGGCATGCTTTATACCGGGGGCAGAACCCTTACTTATCTCGTGCTTGGGGTCTTGCTGGTAAGCAGCCTGCTCTCCGTGCCGATGATCTCCCATGTCCTGCAGAAATACATGAACATGTTTCTCGGGCCGATTTTGATTATTGCCGGGATGGTGCTGCTGGAGCTGATAAGCTTTAATCTCGGCGGTGACGGCATTAGCAAATCCCTTCACGAAAAGGCCGAGTCTTTGGGTTTGTACGGGGCTGGTATGCTTGGAATAGTTTTCGCCTTGTCCTTTTGCCCGACTTCGGCGGCGTTGTTTTTCGGTTCCCTTTTGCCGCTCGCCCTGAAAGAGCAGTCAGGGGTGGTCTTGCCCGCAATTTACGGCATTGCCACAGGCTTACCGGTTCTGGTTTTCTCGGTCTTGCTGGCAACCGGTGCAAACCGCCTTGCCCGTGCTTATAACCTCGCTGTCTCCTTCGAGAAATGGGCCAGAAGAATAACTGGCGTCCTGTTTATCGTGGTAGGCATATATTACTCTCTTGTTTATGCTTTCGGTTTATCGCTTGGGTGGTGAAGGGGCGCGCCTAGACATGCGCCTGTTTGTAAATAAAACTCTGCATAATGTTTTAAGTAAAAAGGAGCAGGAATGAAAATACAGGTACTCGGAACCGGATGTGCCAAGTGTAACAACCTTGCCGCTGTGGCGAAAGAGGCGGCTGATGCCCTCGGCCTCGACTACGAGCTGGTCAAGGTTACGGACATTAATGAAATAATGAACTTCGGGGTAATGATTACCCCGGCCCTCGCGGTAGACGGGGACGTCAAGGTCGCGGGCAAGGTTCCTGACCTTGATGCGGTCAAGGAACTTCTGAAAAGCTGATTGTCACGGAATACTGTAAAGGAGGAGTAAAATGGGAGGATGCAGTTGCGGTTCGGCGCCGAAGCTTGTCTTTGCCTGTTCCGGCGCGGCAGATGTGGGTGCGGTTGCCGACAGGGCAGCGCGGATGGTCAGCGCCGAAGGCGCGGGTAAGATGTTCTGCACCGCCGGTATCGGCGGGCGTGTGAGTGGGATTATGAAAACCACCGAAGGCGCGGCAAAGATAGTCGCCCTTGACGGCTGCCCGCTGGATTGCGTAAAGCAGAGCCTAGAGAACGCCGGGTTCAAGGATTACACCCATGTCCGTGTCACCGATATGGGCATGGAGAAGGGCAAGACCGAGGTGAGCGACGAAAATATCGGCAAGGTAGCCGACGCGGTTCGTAAAGCCCTTGAGTGCTGAGTTAAATAAATCAAAGCGTGATTATGAAAAAGAGGGGGCACGGTTATCGTGCCCCCTCTTGCATGTCGCATTTGTTTGGTAGAATCTGATCGTTCAGGATTCCAGAACCAGCTCGGAGACGGCTTTGTTGATGATGTCTACATCTTCGTTGGTGAGTGCTATGTCACCAGCCTTTGCGTTTTCGAGGGCCTGCTGCGGGGTGCGTGCGCCAACGAGGGCGTGGCTGCAGCCGGGCTGGCGGATAGTCCATGCGATGGCGAGCTGGGCGAGGGTTACGCCGTGCTTCTCGGCTACGCACTTGTATGAATCCAGCATGGCGGAGATGCGCTTGCGGTTTTCCACGCTGAAACGCTTGCTGTTATTGCGCTGGTCGCCGTCCTCGAACTTGCGCTCGGGGCCGACCTTGCCGGTGAGAAGGCCCTGCGCGATGGGGGAGTAGGCGAGGAAAGCCATGTTGTTCTTCTCCATATAGGGGAGGTTGCTTGCGTCAAGCTTCCTGTCCAGCATGCTGTACTTTTCCTGGTCGCTGTCGAGGGGGCCCACGGCGCGGTATCTGTCCATCTCCTCGGTGGTGGCGTTGCTTACGCCGATGGCGCGGATCTTGCCCGCCTTCTTGAGGTCAAGGAGGGCTTCCATCGTTTCTTCGATGGGCGTGGTCGGATCCTGCCAGTGGGTCTGGTAGAGGTCGATATAATCGGTGCCGAGGCGCTTGAGGCTTTCCTCCACTTCATACTTGATCGCGTCCGCGCCAAGATAGCGGTGAACCGTGTATTTTGCTTCGCCGTGGCCGACCTGCTTCTCGTCGGAGTCGAAAAATCGGTTGCCCTTGTCGGTGTGCCAGACAAGGCCGCACTTGGTGGCGAGTATAACCTTGTCGCGTTTGCCCTGAATAGCCTTGCCTACTATCTTCTCGGAGGTGCCGAAGCCGTAGACCGGGGCGGTGTCGATAAATCCCATTCCGCAGTCGATGGCGGCGTGGATGGTCTTGATCGACTCGCTCTCCTCCGTCCCGCCCCACATCCATCCGCCGATAGCCCACGCTCCGAAAGCCACCACCGAAGCGTCTATTCCCGATTGTCCGAGTTTGCGGTACTGCATGAGAGGTTCCTTTCTGCGATATGAAATAAATGTCCGACTGCCACTATGATATTAAGTCTCAGCCTACAATCTCTTCGATTGTATGGCAAATATCTTTGTCGCTTTTACTTTCAATAATTGCCTTTTGCAGCAAATCATGGTGCCGCTGGGTGAAGGGCAGGGCGGTCTGGTCCCACTTGCCGCCGAGGCCCTCTACTGCGGCGAGAGTGAAAGATGAATTTGTCTCGCGTGCATTTCCCGTGCAGGAAACGCATATGACCGCCGCGCCGGGAAGCATGTTTGATATCTCATTCCCGTCCATGGCCCCGGGCAGGTCGGTTTTATTGATTATGGCCATGACTGCGCATCTGGCCGACAGGGAGTGTGCCTTCTCCGCTATTTGCCTGTCTTCATCGTTGAGGGGGCGCGAACCGTCGAAAACCAGTGCGATAAGGTCGGCGTCTTCAAGTCTGCTGTGGGAGCGCCTGACCGCTTCGCTCTCGATTGCGCACTCGGTTTCCCTGATTCCCGCCGTGTCGGAGAGGAGGGCATGATAACCGCCGAGATCTATCCACTCTGCGACGGCGTCGCGGGTTGTGCCCGCCGCGTCGCTTACCATTGCACGGTCCTGCTCTAGAAGTATGTTGAAGATGGAGCTTTTCCCCGCGTTGGGCGAACCGGCAAGACAGATTCCGCGCGGCTTCAGAAGGGATGAGGCAAAGCTGTAGCCAGACACAAGCCGTTCAAGTTCGGCAAGGCGCTCCTGCTTTTCGGTGGAGCAAATGGCGCGGAGCCTTTCGGCGAGTTGTTGCCGTGCGGTGAGGAGGACGGCTGCCTGCAATTCGGTCCTGCATTGAGGTAAAAGCTCGTCTGCTTCGCGCTCGATCAGGTTTTTGCCTTCAAGGGTGCTTATCCTGCCGTCCGCTTTTTTGCATCCTGACTTTTGCAGGCACTCCATTATTGCAGTGGTGGTTGCGCTTCCGCCGTGGGCGGTGACAAGCCTTTTGCCTTCTTCTGGCTTGGCGATTATTACCTCGTCTATTACTTTTCCATCAGCATCGACCATCTCGCCAAAATAAACAGCTCCCGCCGCAGGCGCGAAGTTCCTGATTTCATGGTGTTTGAAAAGCCGGTCTGTGGTCGTAAGTTCAGCCTCAGTACCACATATCTCGAAAACGGAGATGCCGCCGAGGCCGAGTTTGGTGGCAAGATTTACCTGCATTGGCGAGATTCCTTTTTCCATGGTGCTTGATTATGTTATAACTTACTGTCACCAAAGAAAATAGCAAGATAAAAGCAATATGCTTCCGTCCGCGCTTGAGGCGGGCTGCCTTGCGCGCGGATTCTGCATGCGCGTAAAGCCTTGTCTATTTGCCGCTTATGTGGATTTCTTGTGGATTATTAAGGTTTGCATGACGCTGCGGCGTGGAGGCTCTCCGGGCTAATTTTTTCATAATTTTTTGCCTCCCCCTAATGAAACCGGAATTCGCAACATACTGCCATTCCATGCCTTACGGGTGCCTGTCAGGTCCATCTACGAATAAAGTTGCCGGGTTGTGTTTTTTGATCTTGACCGCCCTATATGTGGTGCTTATAAAGGGACTCGGCCCAACAGGTAGTGGTTTTGGTGGGCGCCAGCCTCGAAAGCTTTACGGTATAAGTTGTTAGCGGCAACGGCAAAATTTTTTGACGGGATAATATGCGCTGTCCTTATTGCAAGCAAGACAAAGACCGGGTTATCGACACCAGGCCCTCGGATGACGGCCACATAACGCGGCGCAGGCGCGAGTGTCTTGAATGCGGCCGGAGATACACCACACACGAGAGGCTTGAAGAGCTTCCGTTGCGGGTAATAAAGAAAAACGGCCAGCGTGTCCCCTTTGACCGCAGCAATATCGTAAGCGGGCTGATGAAGTCTTTGGAGAAGCGCCCTGTAAGCATGCAGCAGATACAGGAGATTGCCGACTCCATTGAGAGCGAGGTTCTTGAATCAATCGACCGCGAGATCATGAGCGAGGATATCGGCCGGATGGTAATGAACCGCCTCCGCGATGTCGACGAGGTTGCGTATGTTAGGTTTGCTTCCGTTTACAGGGAATTCAAGGCGGTAGGCGATTTTGTAGAAGAAGTTAAAACTATTTCTGGCAAGGGGGGGAAGCGTGTTTCGGAAAGGCGGCGCGCTTCAGAATCTGTCAGAAAGAAGTCCACGGAATAAACAAGATATAAGGGGGAGAAATGCCAGCGATTCGTGCAATCAGGAAACGTGACGGCCGTGTAATGGGCTTTGAGAAGTCGAAGATCGCCGATGCGATTTTCATGGCCGCCAAGTCGGTCGGGGGTGAGGACAGGAAGCTTGCGGACGAGCTTTCGGAAACTGTGGTAATGTTCCTGAGCAAGAACTACGATCCCTTCAATATCCCGGGCATCGAGGATGTTCAGGATATGGTCGAGAAGGTCCTGATCGAATCAGGCCACGCCAAGACCGCGAAGGCTTACATCCTTTACCGCGAACGGCGCTCCAAGCTCCGCGACGAGATGATGGTCAGGAAGGATGCTCTGGGGGAGAGCAATTCGACCGACATTCACCTCCTCGTAGACCCCGGCAGCCAGGCCGAATATTTCGAGTGGGACCGCACCCGCATAGCCATTGCCCTGATGAAGGAAGCCAGTCTCGAGGAAGACGAGGCTATCGACATCGCCAAGACTGTCGAGCAGCGTATCTTCAAGGCCGGCATGACCCGTATCTCCACCCCGCTTATCCGCGAACTCGTGGATAACGAGCTTTTCGAGCGCGGCCATCAGAATTCTCTCAGCAAGCAGGCTGTTCTCGGTATGCCCAAGTACGATATCGAGCAGCTCATCCTCTCCAAGAGTAATGAGAACTCGAATATCTCCGCCAATAACCCCGAGGCGATCAACCTTGCTATCGCCGAGACGACCCTAAAGCAGTACGCCCTGCAGGAGGTCTTTACCGAAGAGGTTGCCGATGCCCACCGCAACGGCCTTGTCCATCTGCACGACCTCGGTTATCCGACCCGCGTATACTGCTCGAGCCACTCGATTGAATACATCAAGAAGTTCGGCCTCCACCTTGAGAATCTCGACACCAGTTCCGCCCCGGCGAAACATGCCCGTACCCTTACCGGCCACCTCAACACCTTCCTCGCCAGCATGCAGGCTTACTACGCCGGTGCGCTCGGCGTGGCTTACATCAACATCATGTACGCCCCTTATGTTGAAGGCATGAGCGACGCCGAGATGAAGCAGGAAGCGCAGCATCTGATCTTCAGCTCCAGCCAGAACGCGTTCTCCCGCGGTGGCCAGACCCTCTTCCTCGACTTCAATATCCACACCGGCATTCCGCAGTATCTCAAGAATGTTCCGGCCATCGGCCCCGGCGGAAAATACCTGGACCGCACCTACGGAGATTTCAGCGAAACCGCTTCCCGCTTCACCAAGGCGATGCTCGACGTCTGGAACGACGGCGACCAGTACGGCCACATCTTCGCCTTCCCGAAGTGTGACTTCCACATTAACCATGAGACCTTTACCGATCCCATGCAGTACGAGATCTTCCAGTACGCCTGCGAGATCGCCGCGAAGAACGGTACACCCTACTTTATCTTCGACCGTGACGAAGTTACCCTCTCGGCCTGCTGTCGTCTGCGCACTACCATTGACGACACCTACATGATCCGCCATCCCGAGAGCATGCGCTTTTGCGGCTTCCAGAACGTGACGATCAATCTGCCCCAGTGCGCCTACCGCGCGGGCAAGGGCAATTACGATAAGGTTTTTGCTGAGATCGAAAAGGCCCTCGACATTTGTATCAAGGCCCACTTCCAGAAGAAGGAGTTCTGCAAGGTCCTCATGAGCGGCCCGAGCATGCCCCTCTGGCAGGTCGGCAAGGTTGCCGCCGACGGCAGGCCGTATATCGACCTCGACGCCGCAACCTATATTGTCGGCATCATCGGTCTTAACGAATGTCTCCAGCACCTCACCGGCAAGGAGCTTCACGACGACGAGGAATCGCTGCGCATGGGTCTTAAGCTGGTCAGCCACCTTTACTTCGCGGTCAAGGAAGCTGGCAAGAAGCACGGCCTGAAAATCACCATCGAAGAGAGCCCGGCTGAGAGCGCCGCCCGCCGCATGGCCAAGATCGACATGAAGCGCTTCCCAGAGGCGGTGAACTATGTCCGCGGCGATATCGACAAGGACGAGATCTACTACACCAACTCGATCCACCTGCGTCCCGATGCCGACGTGGATATCGTAACCCGTATCGAGAAGCAGGCGAAGTTCCACAGCCTCATCGAATCGGGCGCTATCATTCACGCTTTCGTGGGCGAGAGCAGGCCTTCCGCCGGAGCTATCGCGAGCCTTGTCCGCAAGACCTTCGAGAACACAATTGCAGCGCAGCTTACGGTAAGTCCTGAATTCACCATCTGTAAGTGCTGCAACAGGATGACCGCCGGTATTGCCATCACCTGTAGTCATTGCGGGGCTGACAACAAGGGCGGCATCTTCCGCGAAGACAAGAGCAGCGTCAAGACCGGTTCCTGGAGCAAGGAATCGATTCTGGAGTTCGAACGCCTCAAGCAGGCGCAGGCGACTGTTTAATCACCATAATCTGAAACGGCACGTCTTCTCTCTATGCGAAGGCGTGCCGGTATCAATCCTGTTCCGCATGGATGGGCAATGTCCGTGCCGCACAGTGGGTATGAACAAAACAAAGACAGGAAGGCCGCGGTTTGGGCAAATACGAGATAGATATACGAGGGTTCATTACTAATTCGATGGTGGAGTGGGAGAACCATCTCTGCGCCGTGGTCTTTACCGCGCGGTGCAACTGGAGATGCCCATACTGCCACGGTGCGCCTTTCGTAACCAATCCGGATAGCCTTGCCGCTTTCGAGCCGGAGCAGATTTTCGAGCATCTGGCGAAGCAGAAAAGCTGGCTTGACGGAATTGCCATAACCGGCGGCGAGCCGACCCTGCAGCCGGGGCTGGTCGATTTTATCCGCGACCTCAAAGCCACCGGGACTGCAGTAAAACTTGAAACCAACGGCACCCATCCGGAGGTTATCGAGAAACTGATGGAAGGAGATTTGCTCGATTGCCTTGCCATGGATTACAAGGCGCCGCTTGACGAACGACTCCTCGAGGTCACATGCGTAAGTGAAGCGGCAACTGCCCTTGAGTTGGTTAAAAAGAGTTTCGCCCTGAGCCGCGCGGCGAAGATAGAACGCGAGTTCCACACAACCCTCTGCCCGAGCTTCATAAATGCGGAGGTGCTTGAAGAGATGGCGATGAAGCTTGACCAGCCCGGCGCGCTCTGGGTTTTGCAGCAGTACGAGAGCGACGCGGAGATGCTTGATCCCGCAAAGGCTGGCGAGAAAAGATTCGGCGTCGACGAGATTGAAGAGCTGGCCCGAATTGCCGGTAAACACCACGAGCGAGTGCTGCTGAGAAAAGGCAAGGGTTCCTGACTTACGGGAAGGACCGCATGGAAGCTGCCTTTTACGAAAAAATTGGCGATGGTCGGGTGGCGTGCAAACTGTGCCCCCATAATTGCGTAATCGCCGAGGGCAGGCGCGGCATCTGCAGGGTCAGGGAGAACAGGGGCGGTACCCTTTACGCCCTTACTTATGCCAGGGTCGCGTCGGTCGCGATGGATCCTATCGAAAAGAAGCCGCTGTACCACTTTTATCCTGGCGGCGATATTCTCTCGATCGGTACATGGGGCTGCAACTTCAGCTGCCGCTTCTGCCAGAACTGGACGCTCTCGATGCAGGAGGTGGAGACGGAGGAGTTCCCTCCAGACCGCTTGGCAGCCACAGCCGCAAGCAGGGGTTCGATAGGGGTGGCTTACACCTATAACGAGCCGACAATCTGGTGGGAGTATCTTTACGATTCCTGCCGGGCGGTGCGCGAGGCGGGACTGAAAAACGTGCTGGTTACAAACGGCTTTGTGAATATGGAGCCGCTCGAAAAACTGCTCCCTTATGTGGACGCCATGAATATCGATATCAAGGCTTTCCATGAAGGGTTTTATAAAGAGTTGTGCGGGGTAAAACTGGAGTCGGTTCTCGAGGTGGTGGAGAGAGCATCGAAAAACTGCCACGTCGAGGTCACGACCCTGATTGTTCCCGGCCACAATGATGCGCCGAAAGAGCTTGATAATCTCGCAAGCTGGGTTGCGGAGCACTGCGGCAGGCAGACCCCCGCCCATCTCTCGGCTTATTTTCCGCGCTACAAGCTGGATGTGGAGGCAACCGGGGAATCCCTGCTTCTGCACAGCCGGGAAATTTTCAGAAAGCATCTGGACTACGTCTACCTCGGAAATGTGTCGACTGCGGACGGTTCGGATACGGATTGCGTGAAGTGCGGGGCGAAGGTGATTGCCCGCTCCGGATACAGGATCGACACTGCCGGCATGAGCCAGGATGGCCGGTGCGCGAACTGCGGCTTTGATAACAATATGGTGAACTCCTGATGCTGAGGGAACTCAAACGCGTCCGGCAGGTCACCGGTTGCATACGCCGCTGGTTCGATGATGACTATATGGATCTGATTGTCTGGTACAACTTCTGCAAGGTGGTTACCGGCTTTCAGCTCTGCTACGACAAGGGCGGATACGAGCGAGCCCTGACGTGGATCGAGGGAAAAGGATTTTCACACAACCGGATCGACGACGGCGAATCGGGGATAGGCTGGAAAGCCACCCCCGTGCTTCTTCCCGACGGCGAGATGGACAAGGGAGAGGTAAAGAGGGAGTTTGACAACAGGAGCGGGGAACTGGACATGGACGTCCGGCTTCTGGTTCGGGATAAGCTTAACGAATATTGTGCCTGACGGTGCAGGGGGATATGAATAAACATGTATCTCAAAAAGGTTGAACTGAGCGGCTTCAAGTCCTTTGCCGACAAAACGGTTTTTGATTTCGATGAAGGCATCACGGCTATCCTCGGCCCTAACGGCTGCGGCAAGTCCAATGTGGTTGACGCCATCAAGTGGGTCCTGGGCGAGACCAGCGCGAAGAATCTTCGCGGCCAGCAGATGCAGGACGTTATCTTCGCAGGCAGCGAACGGCGCAAGCCTGTCGGCTTTGCCGAGGTGCATCTCCATTTCGATAATTCCGACGGCAGCTTACCGGTAGAGTTCAACGAAGTCTGCATCACCCGCCGCCTGTTCCGTTCCGGCGAGAGCGAATACCTGATCAATAAGCAGCCGTGCCGCAAGCGCGATATCCGCGATATGCTCATGGATACCGGCGTCGGCACCAGCGCTTACTCCGTAATCGAGCAAGGCAAGGTCGAGGCCCTTCTTCAGGCTAAGCCCAACGAGCGCCGTCTCGTTTTCGAGGAAGCTGCCGGGATCAGCAAATACAAGCAGCGCAGGAAAGAAACCCTTGCCCGCCTTGAGCGCACAAACCAGTATCTCTTCCGCGTAAATGATATTGTGGAGGAGGTGGAGAAGAATATCCGCCGCGTTGGACGTCAGGCCGCTTCTGCTCGCCGCTTCCAGAAACTAAAGTCCGAGCTGGATCTTCTCAAGACCCAC
>JAFGWW010000433.1 GCA_016936955.1 Planctomycetota bacterium
CCCTTTTCCCGTTGCGCGCCACCCCATTTCAAACTACCATATGCTTCAGCAGAAAACCACAATCGACAACAGGACAGGGAGAGCCAGCAGGGAAATGTTTTCTTGTGCTTTGCACACCGATGTAAACGTCGGTGCCACCCGCGAAGTAACCTAAGGAGTGTAAAATGTCTATATTTAATGAATTACTGGATTGGTGCTTTGATATTGATGAAGTCTCTGCTGGTGTTTATCAAGTTGTTGCCAAGGATTCTAAGGGTCATTTAATTGAGATGACGGGAGTAAATCCAGATAAATTGCTAAATGATTGTAAGGAGAAAGCTATTGCTGTTCAAGACTCCGGTAAGTAGCTGTTACGTCGCTTTCTCTCATCCCTTAACCCATTCACCTGCCCCGCACGCCATCCCCGTCCGTCATTAAACAATATCCCATCCGGTAAAAGTTGATGCTGTTTTTTTTGCCCACTCAAGCTCCTGCCTGCCATGCGCTTACACGATAACAGGTAAATAATGCTTGACTTTTACGTGAACAAGTATATAATGCAGTACCTTGGAGTGGGGAACAGATAACTCCGGGGTGGTGCGTTGGGGGTGTGTGGGGTAGCTTTAGTCCAGCGCTTCGAGTTCGACCAGAAGCTGTTCCAGCCTGTCTTTCATCCCGCCGGGGACCACATTGCTGTGGGCAAGTTTACGGCGCAGGATACGGGCGGTGCGCAGGATATCGTTAAGCTCTTTCTTGCGCTGGTAGCCCATATCGTTCACATCTTCGTCGCCTTCGTTCTTGATGCGCTCGCGGATCTCCTTGCGCAGGAAACCTTCATCCTCTTCGCCGGAGAAAGCCATCTCATGCAACTTGGCCGCTTCCGTCTCGTTCATCTCGCCGGTTTCGCGGGCGCGGTGCAGAAGTTCCACGGTCTGGTAGTCGGGCATGGCGGGGGCGCTGAAATTATCTTCCGCCTCTTCATATTTCTGCAGGCGGTTGGGCTCGTATGATTTCATGTAGTTGTAACTTACCATCAGCTTTTTCACGGTCGGCTTTTTGAGGCCGAGTTCGCGGGCGCAGTAGACCTCGAAATCGTCGTAGCCCCATTCCTTGTAGTCCCCGCCGTAGGCGACCTCGGTGAGGAGGCGGCCGAGTTCAACCCATCCGCTCCTGAACTGGCGTAAGGCGACAAGCACCTGCGCGCGCAGGCTTTCGCGGTCGAGGCTATCGAGTTGCTGGTCAATCTTGTTAATGGCTGCGGTAGTCATTCACTTCTCCAAACCGGTAAAACATGGCGCGTCAGAAAATTCATTGCGCCGCAAATTATCAAAGCCGAAAAGACGGGGCCGACAAGGGATCAGCTCCGCACAATGTCACCCACGCCGTCGAGAATATGGTCGGGCGCGTAGGGGAAATTCTTCAAATCATCCCGGGAGGTAACCCCGCTGAGGACGAGTATGGTTTCAATCTCCGATTCGATCCCCGCGATCATGTCGGTATCCATCCTGTCGCCCACGATAATCGTCTCTTCCCGCTTGCAGCCGAGTTTTTTTACTGCGTGGCGCATGATAAGCGGGTTGGGCTTGCCGACGAAATACGCCTTGCGCCCGGTGGCGAGCTCCACTGGTGCGATCAGGGCCCCGGTCGAGGGCGCGATCTTTCCTTCCACCGGCCCCGTGAGGTCGGAGTTGGTGCCGATGAGTTTCGCCCCGCGCAGCACGAGGTTTACCGCGTGCTCGAGGGTCTCGTAATTATAGCTCCGCGGGTCGCCGATCACCACGTAATCCGGGTTCACGTCGTTCATGGTGAAGCCCGCTTCGTAGAGGGCGTTGGTCAGTCCCGCCTCGCCGATAACGTATGCGCTGCCCCCCGGTTTCTGGCTGGCGAGAAAACTCGCGGTCGCCAGGGCGCTGGTGTAAAAATGCTCCTCCTCGACGTCAACCCCGAGGCGGGCAAGCTTCTGCTTGAGCTCCTTTGGCGAACGGGCGCTGCTGTTGGTGAGGAAGAGGAATTTCTTGCCCTCGGCCTTGAGCCAGTCGATGAACTCCTTGGCCCCGGCCAGCAAAGCGTTGCCGTGGTAAAGCACACCGTCCATGTCGCAGATAAAAGCTTTCTTCTCGGTAATTGATCCCATTATGTGCAAACCTTGTGGGCATTGATGCAGCAGTCGTAAAATTGAGAAGTAAGATAATGACCCATATAAGATTTTCTGTCAAGACAAAGTGGCCTTTCCTGGGGGTTAATCCTGCCCCTTTTTTATGTTGGTGAGGCTCGACGGACGGTTGTGCAAAATCGCACATTGCATGCTTCACGATATTGCTCTTTTGCACAATATGAATTGAGCGGTGACTTTTACGTGTAGGCAAGGCTCTATTAGGCAATGACTTACACATAAAAAAGCTGGCTCAATGGCTTGGAACGCACTTTGCTTTAATCCGGTTCGAAGTCAGGATAAGGCATTCTGGGATTGTAGCGATTTAATGAATTGCGGTTACCTGCAGGGAGATAAATATGACATCCATGCCCGACGCTGCCATGAAAATACTTGTGATCGACGATGACGATCTGGTGCGCGAGTATCTCTCAGATCTTCTTGATTCGAAGGGCTTTGATGTGGTGACCGCGGCCAACGGAGCGGAGGGAATAGAGGAGGCGCGCAGGGGGGTCGACCTCATTCTCAGTGATATCTGCATGCCGGGGTTGAGTGGGCTTGACCTGCTTGACCAGCTTTCCGAGCTCGGGATAGAGGTGCCTGTAATTCTCCTGACCGGATACGGCGACATGAAATCGGCGATCAAGGCGATCCGCAAGGGCGCTTTCGATTATATGTTAAAGCCTATCGAGACCGACAGCCTTCTCATGCGCATATCCCATATTCAGAAGCTGCATGATCTGGAAAAGGAGGCAAAATGCGAGCGGCACCGTTCCATGACAATGGCGCGGATGGCCGCCGTGGGGCAGCTTGCGGCTGGGGTGGCCCATGAGATCAACAATCCCACAACATATATACGCGGCAACGCCCAGATTATCCGCGCCCTAGAGAAGAGGTTGGAGAAAGCTCTCGACGACGACAGCGAATTCATGATCAGGAAATCCATCCGTTCATTCAAGGAGCAGATCGCGGAGTTGCTTGAGGGGATCGAGGAGGGGACGGAGCGGATCAAGAAAATAACCCTGAGCCTTTCGCGTTTCGCCAACGGGCAGGCCTACGAGCCGCACGAGGACGGATATATAAACGCCTGTATCGAGGATGCGCTGATGCTTATGGGTAACGAGGACGACTCGCCGACGGTTGAGTTGAGCCTCAAGGACGATATCAGGCTTGTAAGTATGAGCAGACGAAACATCACCCAGGCGCTCGCGTGTCTAATCAATAACGCATTTCAGGCGGCGCGCGCGGTCAGCTCCGGGATTATCAGAATTTCCTCGGAGGAACTGGCGGATTGCGTGCGGGTTATAATAGAGGATTCCGGGCGCGGCGTGCCGGAGGAGATACGGGAAAAGGTGTTCGATCCCTTCTTCACGACCAGAGAGGTGAATGAAGGGGCGGGGCTAGGCCTTGCGGTTGCTTACGGAATAATCTGCTCAGACCACGGAGGGACGCTGAGGCTGGAAGAGAGCCGGCTCGGCGGGGCGAAGTTCATTTTCGAGCTCCCGGCGGAGAGCAAGGTGGAAGAAGTGATCGCGCACGCCGCGATGAAAGCATGAGATATGGCAAAAGCGAAAGCAATAATAAAGGACGCGCTTTCGGCGTCCTTTATTCGTTTAGATTAATAGTTTCCAAAAAACCGCTATGATACGTTGGGGAGGATAGTGCTTATTCCTCTCCTTCATTAGCCGAATCGTCCGCTTCATCGGAAACTTCCTCGCTGTTTTCGGTATCCAGACCGTCGAGGCAGGTTTCGCATTCCGGTATGGCTTCCTTCTTCTCTTCTTCGGCGCAGTTATAGAGCGGGTGTTTGACCAAGCGGTTGATGAAATCCTGGGGCACGCGCGGGCGGTCATCCCTGTCTTTCTGGAGAAGGGAGCGGATCAGTTCGCTTGTGGCGGCGCTGATGCGGATATTGTCCTCGCGCGGGTTGGGGATATCCTCTTCAAGATGCTTGTGCATGATCTGCTCGGTGGTGAGGCCCCTGTAGGGCTGCTGGCCGATAAGCATCTGGTACCAGATGCAACCGAGGCTGTAGAGGTCAGAGCGGATGTCGATGTCCAGATCGTCGCGGACCTGCTCGGGCGAGGCGTAGGCAACATTGCTTTTCATGAAGTCGAGGGAGGACGGGTAGGCCACCTCCATCGAGACGCCGACATCGAGAAGCTTTACCGTGCCGTCGTTTGCGATCATAATATTGTCCGGCTTGATGTTGCGGTGGACGAGGCCGTTCTCGAAGACATACTGCAAGGCGGCGGCGATCTGGTGGACGATCTGGAAGGTGCGGTCCTCGTCGATCTTCCCGCGCTCAAGGC
>JAFGWW010000434.1 GCA_016936955.1 Planctomycetota bacterium
ACGGCCGTTAGTTTGAAGGGCACGCCCTCGCGTATGCTGTCGGGGCAGATAAGCTTCTCTGCGATGATCTCGCGGTCGTAGGAATACTGGATCGGATAAACATCGAGCCGCGCGCCTTGTGTCCTCACCGCCTCCACCTCGGATAGTACGTCGCCGCGGTTCTGGTTGCCGTCGGTGGCGAGGATGATGCGCTTCTTGGTTCCAGTCGGAAAAGTGGAGAGGGCGAGGCGCACGGCGGCGGCGATGTCGGTGCCGTTGGGGTCGACGATCGCCTGCCTGTCGATGGGGGGCTGTCCCGGCGCGGGCGGCGTTTCGCAGGATGAGTCGGAAGCGAAATATATTACACCCACCGTGTCGTCACTCTCGCGGGTTTCGCTCTTGCACGAATCACGCATGTAGTCGAGAAGTTCCTGCCGGAATTTCTGGGGCGATTTCGGAATCGAGTCCGACCAGTCGAGGAGGAAGTATACCGAGACTTTTTCCGAAGGGCTGCGCCACTGGATTTTCGCAAGCGCAAGAATGATCAGGGTGACGATGGTAAAGCGCAGGGCCAGCGCCACCACCCGCCTGCCTTTTGAAAGGCCGGCAAGGCTTCTGCGGGCGATGAGCCATATGAAAGGCAGCAACCCGAGCAGAAGCAGGAACTCAATATTGAGAAAACGCAGTGGAAAATTCAAATGACCCTCACCTCGAAGCAAGTTCTGTCGCGCCGCCGGGCTCTGATTCGAGTCTGGTTTTCACGACACGGTAATTATACGTATCCGATACGAAGACCGTTCCGTCGGGCGCGACGTCCATGCCCCACGGATGGTTCAGCATTCCTTTTTCCCGACCGAAACCTCCCCAGCGCGCGAGCAACTCGCCTTCGGTTGTGAAACATTGCAGGCGGTGGCCGCCGTATTCAACGGTATAAACTTTGTCGTTGCCGTCGATGGCGATGTCGTATGGGTAGTTGAAAACTTCGCCTGCGCCGCCGCCCCAGCTGCGGAGACATTTCCCGTCCTGAGTGAACACCTGCACGCGGTGGTTAGACGCGTCGGCCACGAATATCTCGCCCTTCGAATCGATCGCAAGGCCCATGGGGCGCATGAACTCGCCGGGCTTGCTTCCAAAGGTTCCCCAGCTGGAGATGTATTTTCCTTCGGGGCTCCACTTCTGGATGCGGTCCTGACGGTTGCCGTATTCGGCGGTGAATATGGTTCCGTCGCGAGCCACCGTTATCGCGCAGGGCCAGTAAAGCTTGCCCGGTTCTATCCCCTCTTCTCCGAACTTCAGGACGATCTCGCCCTTGGGGTTGAATTTCACCACCTGGAAATAATGGGTGTCTGCCACATAAAGGTTGCCCGCCTGGTCGAGGGCGATCCCCTGGGGGCGGCCTACCGAGACGTCGGGCATGTGCATCTCGTCCAGATATTTCCCGTCGCTGGTGAAGTGCTGTATCCTTCCCGTAAGGTCGAGGCAGTATACCGATCCGTCGGCTGCCACGGCCACGCAGCGGGGCTTGTCGAAGGTGGACGGTTTTTCCCTGCCGTAGGCACCCCACGTGAGGGTCTTGTCTTCTTTCGCAACCGGTTCGGGCGATAGCAGTCGCGCACCAAGCCATGTCGCGCAGGCCAGGCACAGAAGAGCGAATCCCGTTCCCAGAAGTTTATGCCCCATGTCGGTTTCTTTTTATATTGCGCCGCTTGCCTGTCTGGTTGCGCGCGCTGAGATGCCCGTTATTATTTGTCGGCTTCAATGCCCTTGATCTTGTTGTGGTACTGCCTTATCAGCTCGCGGTCTTCGCGCGGGATAAGCTCTTTCTCGCGTACAGATTCTTCCGAGCTTTCCACCGCCTCGACCTCCTCGGTATACTCGGTCTTAGGCTTGTCTTCACCGGGAGGCATTCCACGAACAAAGCTTATGCCGACAATGCGTCCCGGGCTTATGGTGCGGGCCTTGATCTTGTCGGGCTGGAAATCGGCATCGCCATCCTTCTCCGGCGCCTTGCCGCCCTGTCCCTGCCCTTCATTACCCATGCCTTGGCCCTTGCCACCGCCGTTGCCTTGCTGCTTCTGCCCGTTGCCGCCCATGGGTACGCCCATGAGGCCGGTGTTGCCGTTTCCGTTACCGTTGCCGTTTTTGTCCCTTCCGCAGACCGGGCATTTCCCGTCACCGTCCCCTCCGGCATTTCCATCTTTGCCGTCGCCGGTGCCGTTCTCCTCGCCGGATTTACCTCCGGAGCGGTCGATGCCGTCCCAGCCCGGATTGTTGCACTTGGGGCAGAACTTCTGGTTCTTGAGCTGCTCGAGCATTTTCTTGAGGTCTTCCTGCGTCATCATGCGCGAGCGACCCTCTTCCGCTGCTTTCTGCATCTCCTCCAGCATCTTCTCGGTCAGTTCCATCTTGGAGAGAGATTCCTGTAGCTTCTTGAGAAGCTCCTTCTCTTCGTCGGTCAGCTTGGAGAGGTCCAGCTGCTTTCCGTCCTGAAGGTTTTTGAGCGACTGTTCCAGCTTCTCCTGCAGTTTGTTGAGCTTGTCAAGATCCTTAGAATTCTGGAGGTCTTCCAGTTCCTTGGCCATGTCTTCCATGCTCTTCTGGAGCTTTCGGAGTTTCTTGTCGCCGAGTTGCTTGGCGAGGTCGCGCATCTCCTTGCTCAGGCGTTTGAGCTCTTCCTTGTCGATCTTTTTGCGCATCAGCCTGCGGCGCAGCTTTTTGAGCTCATCCGACGCGCCTTTGAAATCATTATCGCGCAGGCGGTTGATCGTATCCTTCATCGGCGAGTTAGGATCTTTGGGCGGAACCAGCGAACGCATTTTCTTGCCCGACTCAGTATCCTCCTCCGCCTTCTTTTTAATCTCTTCGGTAAGGCGGTTGATCATCTCCTTGGCTTTCTCGGAGTTGATCTTCTCGTCTTCCCGGATCTTTTTGGCGAGATCCTCCATCCGCTTGGTAAGCTCTGCAAGCTCTTCCCGCTTGGTCTTGTCTTTCTCGATCTCCTTGCGGAGTTTCTTGGAGCGGTCTTCAAGGGCCTTGGCAATCCCTTTGGCTTTGTCGCGGTCTTCCGCTTTCGCCTGCTTTTCATTTCTCTCTTCCTGCCTGATTCCGAGGGGGTCGAGATCCGGCATGAAGACCAGCGCCGAGAGGGTGAACGCAACAAGGATCGCAAGCCTTCCCGTCCACTTGCCGCCGGAGAAGGAGAAAACTTTTCTGAGGTCAATGCGGCTGCAGTGACGGCTTGCGTCCTCCATGAGGGGGGCGCTCATGGCGTAGCCGCTTGAGCCGAGTTCGGCCGCGCTGGTCAGCCTTTCCTCGAAGCCGAGCTCCATGTCGAGGGCGAGGGCGGCGCGGCGGGTAGAGAAATCTTCCCGAGAAAGAATGGCTGCGGCGGTCAGGACCGAGAGACCGGAAGTGATAAGGAAAAGGTGCAGGTACAGCGGTGGGACTTCGAGCATCGGGCGCGCCCACGCGCCGTCGCGCCAGACGCCAGTGCCGCTCCAGTCGGTATGGAGAATTCCGGCGGCGAGGCCGCTCTTGTCGAGAACGACAAAGAATAGCATGAATAGAAACGAAAGAGCCATGCAGCGGGTTAGAATCTGAATAAACCTGACGTTGCGCATCCTCTGTGACGCGCTTTTCAGATGTAGTTCAAAAGTCTGCATCTCTGCCGCTCCAAGCCATATCAAATCACTTTTTCATTATATTATATGCACGCGCGATCCGTAAAACAAAATCGCCGGGAAATTCCGCCTCTGACATATATACGCTTTCAACCGGGATTAAGGTTACATCAAAAGGAAGTTTTTATAATGGAGGCGCATGTGGTTTGTGTGTAATGTTTTATGTATAGGTGTTCTCTGTATTATTGCCGGTCTGCGCGGCCCCGGCGCCGCGATAATTTTTTTGCTCTCCGGAGGGGATGATGGCGAGGTATCTTACCTGGAAGAATTTCCTGTTCATGTCTTTCTGCGCGGCGGCC
>JAFGWW010000435.1 GCA_016936955.1 Planctomycetota bacterium
GAGGAGCCATTGACCGGGAATCGATGACGCCGGAATCGTTCGGCCCAACTGGTGAGGCTGGCGCACTCGGCTGGACGCGGGCGGCCGGAGCCACCGGCTCGGATATTGTGACATCCGCCTCGCTCAACCGTGATCTGCCCTCGTCGAACATGGCAACCCCTTCCTGCTCGGCGGGGGAACCAGCCGAGAGGGCGCGACTTGCCATCGGTGATGACGGTGCGGGCTGGCTCTGTTCAACTTCAGGGGCAATAAGGTAAGATTCGTCGCCGCTGTCGATAACATTATGGCAGTGTTTGCAGCGAAATTTCTTCCCCGCAATATGATCAGGTATCTTATATTGCGCCCCGCAATGGAGGCAACGTGTGATTACAGCCATAATCATGGTTTCGATTTATTCGGATGAGCGGAAAAAAGAACCGAACGCATCTTCAAGACCACCGGAGATTGCACTCGCTCCCTTTTGGGCAATACCGGCGGCACCGGCCGCCGTGGTTTTCAGACCTTCAAGAAGCATCTCAACCGGGCTGCACACAGGCTCCACCGGCGTCGACGCTTTGGATTCATGGGCGAATTCGCCCCAGAGCGGAGCAGACTCTTCCGCCGACTGCTTGACCTCTCCCTCGGTGGGATACTTTCCCGCCATGAGATTGTGGTATTCCTCAGATTCTGCCCAGCGCTTCAACTCACCTGCACGCAGGGCCGAGAACGGTTGGGCCGGATCGAGATACATCATCGCACGGTAAAGACGCCCGAGGCTGAGCCCCTTGGTCATCTCCGCGAAATCCTTCTCCTGCCGTTCGAGAACTTCCGGCGATACGGGGCCGAACTTATTCACCCCCGCCCCGCCCATCTTGAGCAGCACGTTCACAATCAAGCCTACATCGCCGCAGACCAGCAGCGCGCCACGGTCGCACGAAAGCTCCGCCCGCCTGCGCCATTCCTCAAGGGCGAGACGCCCGCCGAGAAGAGGCGTACCGACCAGCCCCAGACGCTCGGAAAAATCGCGGGTAAAGTCGCACACCATAAGATACCACATGTGCTCGCACTTGATATGGCTTACCTGCTGCGCAAGAACACAGAGAAGTTCATCCTCGTTCAGCATCTCAAGCAGGCCGGTGTTGATCGTAATGACCGGCTCCTCGCTACCGGTAGCCCGCGCCACGGGAGACGAATCACAGCAGACATAAACATCAGGACGCTTGACATCAAGAGAATCGCAGACCTTCTCCATCAGTTCGTGGATAACCGGATAAGCATCCGAGCCTACCTTTATGGCGTTGGCTGCATGGGTAATCCGCACGATTTTCTCGTACGAATGCTTTATTAGCATATTGGCAAGCCACTCGATGCCTGGAACTTTCTTGAGCAGCTTGAGGCGCTTGATATCCGCGGGGTGAGAGAAAGCGCCCGCAGGCATACCGGAAAAAACCCGCTTAAGTCTGACATGTATCGCGTCTGCGGTCATACTGGTTCCTTCCATTTGCGTGAAACCGAGGCATCAGGTAAACCTCCAAAACACCTATTCCATATTACATTTATAAACAATAGATTACCGATTATTATTTTTTAGGCAATACTTTTTGCAACAAAAGGCCCCGTAAGTAAAAGTTATCTCCATTTGGCGATTTGCACGGCATATAACCACGCCAAAATGATCAGATCAGAAAAGCTATACGCTCTGATTCACATAATTATTGCTTTACACTTGCCGAAGATGTATAATTTTTTTACTCGGGCAATTTTATGCGACATTATTAATGGTTTATATTAAATTAGAAGGTAGCGCAAACCATGGCAGAAACATTCAAAATGCTAATCGTCGATGAAGATCCTAGCACTGCAAATCTTCTGAAGACTCATCTCTCCAATTACGGGCTCGCGGATATCGTAGGCGATGCGGAGACGGCGATAAACACATGGAAGCGCGAGGCGGATGCCGGGAAACCTTACAGCGTCATATTTATCGACCTCATGCTCTCCGGCGTTGGCGGCCATGTGGCGGCCAAGGAGATCAGAAAGCTTGAGCAGGAACTGTTCAACGAACGCAGAACCAATATTATTATCGTCTCCGGTATCAAGAACACAACCCAGACCTTTTACAACGTCCTCGACCTCTGCGATGGATATATCGGCAAGCCTTTTACAGAAGCAAAGGTAAGGGATGGGCTTGCCAAGATCGGGATCAGCACAGACACGCCAAGTTTTGACGCAATTGCGGAAAGTCCCAACGAAAACCAACCGGAAGAGGAATAAGCTTACCAATCAGGAAAAGCTTTGTGCCGCCAGACGTGGACAACATGGTCGCGTTCCCGCGCGGTCTCCTCATCCGCCGTTGCAACCTGCCATACCCTTGCCTCAAGCCCCTTGATCAGGCCGATCAGGATTATTGACACCAGCCACAGCGCCCCGCCCTGCACGAGATCCATGAGCTGAAAGTATTCCAGCTTAAAGGCTATCAGAATAATAAAGGGGCATATAAATACTATGGGGATGCCTACCAGTGAGGTGTACATGACAGCCGAAGCCAGAGACTTGAACTGGTCCATATCCTGAGGGCAACTCAGAATCGGTATACTTGACAGAAATGAATGGAACAGCGCGCCCTGATAAATGACTATCAAAAGCAGAACGGTCTGCATGGCCCAGAGTGCATATAGGATAATATCTGCCATAATCGAAACAAGTGCGATCAGTGGGTCATCGAATAAGCGAGAATATTAAGGCCAAGGTCGCGGGCCGACTTCTCGGCATAGCCGAGGCTATAGGGGCACGACTCGTCCTCCCACCCGCTGCCGACCGAGAGGGGCGAATAAATCACAGACAATGCACCGCCAAGTGAGATCCCCTCAAGCTCCGGTTTCGCAAGAGGCGCAAGCCCCGCGCCTTTACGCTTCGCGTCCAGTGCCGGGGTGGCCTCTACCGTACGGCAATCCGCCACAAGACTGAACAGCTGGTGGTCAGGGCTGACCGGCGAAAGATCCTTGTCGGGAATGACTTTTTTTATCTCCCTGCGGAAGGCTTTGTCAAAACTCGAGCGGCCGCCGCATGAATCGGCGAAGAGAACCCCGCCTGCCTTGAGATACGAGCGCAGGCGCGCGATCTCGGTGGCTGAGAAGGTAAAGTCGTCAAGGCCAGTCATGTAAAGAATGGGACAGGACAAGGCGCTCTCTTTCTTGAGATCGATGTCTTCACGACGGAAACGCATATCC
>JAFGWW010000436.1 GCA_016936955.1 Planctomycetota bacterium
ATTCAAGGCGTCCGGCAGGCAGTTCGATATTCTCTGTTTTCAGGGTGCTTTCGATGTCGCCAACGGTAAGGTTGCGCGCCGCCAGTGCCCTGCGGTCAAGCCAGATACGCATTGAGTAGCGTTTTTCACCAAAGATCCTTGCCTGAGCAACGCCGTCGATAACCGAGAGGCGGTCGATAAGATAACGGTCGGCGTAGTCTGTCAGCTCCATCTGTGTCATGGTGGGATGTGAGAGGCCGAGGATAAGATCGGCCATGCCGCCGGAACTTCTCTTCGAAATTTCCGGGGTGTCCGCTTCATCCGGCAACTGGCTTGCAACGCGGCTGATCTTATCGCGCACGTCGTTGGCCGCTTCGTCGATGTCGCGGTCGATATTGAATTCAAGGCTGACGGACGAACGCCCGTCCTCGCTGCTGGATTCAATGGTCTTCAGCCCTTCAAGACCCGAAACGCTGCCCTCGATGATCTGGGTGATCTTGGTCTCGACCACGTTTGCCGATGCGCCGGTGTAGTTTGTATTCACACTGATTATCGGCTGGTCGATATCGGGGTATTCACGCAGGGGAAGGCGCGTGTAGGTGATTACGCCGAAGGTCACAAGCAGCAGGCTGACCACTGTGGCGAAAACCGGGCGTTTTACAGAGATGTCGGATATAAGCATGCTATTTCTCGTTCTTGCTGTCAGAAGCCTGCACGTCTTTCTGCGCCATGTCTTCTTTGTCCTGTTCTACTACTGTAACCGTCGCCCCATCCCTGAGGTTGATCACGCCTTCGGTTACAATCGTTTCACCTGCGGAGAGGCCATCAAGTATCTCGGTCCACCCCGTCTCCCTCATGCCGAGTTGCACCTGCCGCCGGGAGACCGTATTGTCCGCGTTCAGGATATAGACGAACTCCTTTTCAGCATAAGCCACCAGCGCCTTCTCCGGTACGCTTATTGAATCGCGAGGTTTGCTGATGAGTTCGACCGTGAGGAGCATTCCCGCCCTCAGGCTGAGGTCCGGGTTTTCGATCTGCGCCTGCACGGCTACCGCGCGGGTGGTCGGGTTTACGCGCGAATCGACGCTGGTAACCTTTCCGGTAAATGTCTTGTCGGGCCACGCAATGCTGTGCGCTTCAATGGCCTGCCCATTTTTCAGCTCTGAGAGATAGGTTTCGGGAACCGTGAAATCGAGTTTGATTATGCTCAGGTCGTCCAGTGTCGAGATCTCGTCGCCGGGGTTTATCAACGCGCCCGGGCTTACCTGCCTGATTCCTATAATTCCCGGGAAGGGGGCGCTGATCATTCTGTCATGCAATACCGCCTGCGCCGCGGCGAACTGCGCCTCTGCCGCCTCAACCACGCTGCGCTGGGTGTCGAAAGCCTGCTCGGCCACCACCTTCTTCTCGCGCAGGGCCTTGATGCGTTCGAACTCGCGTTTCTGTTCGGCCAGGTTGATCCGCGCTTCGTCCAGAAGGGCGCGCTCTTGCTCACACTCAAGCTGCACCAGCATGTCGCCCGCCTTGACCTGGGCGCCATCCTTGAAAAGGATCTTGTCCACCCTGTCCGCCACGGTTGAGGTTATGGTTATCGCTTCGTTGGCGCGTGCCGTGCCAATGGCTTCGATACGGTTGGCGAAATGACGCTCTTTCACCACATACACAATAACCCTGCTCTCGCCCTGCATGCGCATGTTGGGCGGAAGTTCGGATTTGCCGAAATTGCGTTGGAGGATTATTACCACTATGACAGAGGCGATAATTACCCCGATAGTCTTGACTGTTTTCATTCTTCTTTCTTTCCTGTTTTACGGGAGGTCGTTGATTTTTTTATCTCTTTCTTTATTTCCCTGATGCCTGCGACGCTGAACTTCAGAATATGCTCTACAATGTCGGCTATGTTGACATCAATGAGGGGAGGGGGGCCGGCCATTTTGCACTTGTTCGGCGAATTCTTCATGTGCCTCTCCCTCATCAGAGGGCCGAAACACATGGATTTGATGCACATCTCGCAGAGTTGTACCTGCTGCGGCGTTGAACCTTCGCCAAGGATTTCCTTGATTACGTTTATCATCTGCTCGCGGAGAGGGGCCAGATATGTGTGCATTGCCTCGCTGAGCAGTCCCGTCGGGTTGGCCATCTCCTTGTGGGCGATGTCGAAATCGATGCTTGCCGGATCCATTATTCTGTTCATCAGGGCCGTTATCTGTCCGTGCAGGCGCTTTTCGGCCGGTGCCGTGTCCGTCACCCCCCCGTCCGGCGGGTAAGCCTTCAGGCTCTCCTCGAAAGCGTGTATCCATGTCTGGACGTAAAGGCTCTCCTTGCTGCCGAAATAATAATTGACCGATGCCACGTTAGCTCCCGCAAGGTGGCAGATGTCGGCTATTTTCGCGTTATGGTATCCCTCAAGGGCAAAGATCGGCCCTGCGGCCTCCATCAGCTTCCGCTTGGTCTCAATCCCGTCGCTTCTTTTAACAGCCATGGCATATCCTTTCTATTGCTTCTCTTTATTAAATTAAATCAATATTTGAAATAATCAATAGAGATAAAAAGATTTTTATGAGAATAGGAGGTTATTTCCGGGGATGGGGGATGGACTGGCGCGTAAGGCCAGATGGTGGTGCATGAAAAATGGCCACGGTAACTGAAATGTGCCAAATCCCGCCTGGCCGGAGATTGTTTCGGGGTGCCTTAGTGGGCATTGAAAGTTTTTTATTTAGCATTTAACACGGTTAATCTTAATAATATGATGACGTATGTCCTTGACCCAGTGGCTTCGGTTAGGTTTGACAGTCCGGAAGGCTGGGGGATCTTCCAGCCGTCGGAGTTTCATCGGTATCGAATGGGGGAATGAATGAGTCAGGATCAGATTGTCGCCAGTTGCGGTAAATGCCGGGCAAAGTTTAACGTGGGCCCCAAGCATTATGGAAAGTCGGGTAATTGCCCCACCTGCGGTGCGCCCATGGTTTTTCCCGCGCCCGAAGGAATGGTGGCGGAAAACCAGAAGATCAAGGCGCCGTGCCAGCTTTGCGGAGCCGTCCTGACCCTTCCCCTCAAAGCCGCCGGGAAAAAGGTCAAATGTCCGAGCTGCGGTAAGCCGACCCTGATCGACCCCAAGACGGCGAAGAAAATCAAGTCAGCCGCCCCGGGCGAGATGGTCGTCAAGAAAGCACCCAAGGAGGATCGAAAAAATATAGTCATTGACGATTCCGACCGCAAGGCTTTTAACGCTTTTGAGGTGATGCAGAAGAGCAAGGAAGATTCCTACTGGGTTGCCATGTGGCGGGCCTTCCTTTATCCATTCAACGCTTTCGGAGCTATCGTATTTTTCGTTATCGGCATACCGGTCACAATCGCCCTCGCCGAGATTATTGCCAAGTGGGCGCTCATGTGGGGCGGCGACGTTATCGAGAACCCCGACGGCAAGGTCTACTTTGCCGCAGGCGTGACCTGCATCTCGATGGCGGTCATCGCGGCCATGTTCTCTTTCTTCTGCAGTTTTCTCTTCTCCGTGGTGCGTACTTCCGCAACCGGCAGGCAGGCGGTGCCGGTTATCGACGGGATGAACCACCGCTCCAACCTTGCCGCCATGCTCGCCTGGGCGGGCGTATACTTCGGCCCCGGC
>JAFGWW010000437.1 GCA_016936955.1 Planctomycetota bacterium
ACTGGCCGGTTCCGTCGATGAGGCGCATGGTAATATGGTTCTTGCCCTTGGGGGCCTTTAGCCAGAAGGAGAGGCTCTCGATGTCATTGGGAGGGAAGCTCAGGCCGGTCTGTACATAATTACCGCCGCCGGTGAAGTCGCCGTCGAGGCGGATTGCCGGCTTACGCTGGGGCGGTACGCTGTCGTCGACTTCAAGCCCGCCCTTGGCTCCGGGAAATTCCGGGCCGTTACCGAAGCTCCATTTATCCAACGGCTTTTTGGGGTTGATCAGGTCCAGGGTTTCGCCCGCAGGCAGTGTCGCGTGCAATATGCTATATAGCAACAGCCACGCAAAAAAGTGCTTCAGTCTCATCTCTCTCCTCCTGTAAAAAGGTTGTCCGATTATTTTCAATTAAGGTTTACTATGTCGAAATCTTTGGTTTTCCAGACCCTGATGCCGCCGGCGAAGGTAGGGTCGCCGACCTTGCGATGGTTATGCACATTGACCAGGTCGGAAGAGTCGCAAGATTCTGCGTGGCCGTCAACGAAGAGCCCGTTGACATTCCCGTGCGACATCCACAAGCCCTGTTGGTTGGAGGAGCCGCCGCTCCAGAACATGTTAGGCTTGAACATTCCACAGCCGGTGTAAGTTTCCCAGCCCCCCAGCGAAGCCGCCGAGGTGCAGCCCATGAAGAAATATTGTCCGGGTCGGGTTATTTTGTTCGGATAATAATACGTCGAATAGTCATGATCGTAAATAAGATACTGCTTATCCTGCCACGGCGGGTTGGACCAGCCCACATCTCCCCAGTAAACGCCGTAGCGGCCTTTCTTGTTTTTGTTGCAGCGGATAAGCTTCGAGTCTTCGCTCCCAAGGTACGGTTTGAGTACGTCGCTCCATGAGAGGAAATCGCCCCATGCCGGGCCTATCCAGATAGATGGCCCGGGGATGATATCATTGTAGTCACCGGCGTATTCGACATAAGCGAGCCCCATCTGTTTCTGATTGCTCATGCAGGCCATGGCCCGTGCGTTTTCAAGGGCAATGCTCAGCGCAGGCATGAGGAGCGCGGCAAGTATGGTGATGATGGAAATCACCACGAGAAGTTCGACGAGAGTGAATGCCTTCGCCGCGATACCGGTTTCCCGGTTCGCCTTGAAAGAGAGCATGCATGTGTTTCTGTTCGTCGACATTATAATTTCTCACGCCTTATTACTGTCGGGAATATTCCCTGCGGCTTAAGGTTTAGCCTTTACTCCCAAGTCAGCGGGTTGGGTATATTGATGGCAGTGCCTTCCTGATCGTAAAACTTCTTTATCCGGGAGTCGGTGTTGAGATAGAGCCCGGTCTGGTCCATGGTCTTGCTGTGGCCGTCATAGAAAGTTGCGTTGGCCTTGCTGTCGTGCAGGAGATGAATGCGCCCGCCATAGCAGCCGTCGTACCGTGGATTGAAATAGCTAATGGTCCAGTTACCGCCATATGTTTTGGAAACCAGACTGTCGCCCATCATCACGATCTTGGACGGAGCCGGGACGCGGGCCATGTTATGAAGCTGCCATATTGCGTTCGGCGATTCGGTGCTTTTAGTGCTGAATGAGAAGGTCCAATGGAAAATATTCTTATGCTCCCATGCGGCGTTGTAGATTCCGTAACCATACATGCGTCCGGTTCCACGCCCGAATTTGGGGCGTTCTTTAGAGTAGGTCGCGCTTGCGGGGCAGCCGAAGATGCTGCAATCCTCGATATATTTCGGGCCGTTGGCGCGCCGCCCGTCATACTCGCTCTGGTAGCCGCTGATAAACATGGTCCAGAATGTATAATTACCGTATCCGTTGCTGTAGTAGGTAGGAACCACCCCGCCCCAGTCGTCGGCGTATAGGCTGGTCAGGGTGAGGCTCGATTGCTTCTGGTTATTCAGACATGCGGCCGTGCGCGCGGCGTTGAGGGCCTTTCCCAGCGCCGGCAGCAACAACCCCGCGAGGATGGTAATGATCGCAATCACCACAAGCAGCTCGACGAGAGTGAAGGCATTCTTTCTCACCATAACTCGACCGCCTCCCCGTCTTTGGTAAGCCAGCGCAGGAACCCCACCTTGTCGGGGTTGCTGGATGTGGTAAGGTGCGATAATTTCGGGAGCTCGTTCGAGCCCAGAGCTGCTACGTGCATATCGGAAAGCAGGGCGTTCGCGTGGTCATTATGGGCGAGGTAAAGCGCGGTATTGTTGGAGTCGGTATGAAAATAGAATACCGCCCCGTTCAGGCCGAGGTCTTGGGGCTTGGAGGCAATCTGGTCCTCGTCGCTCGAGGAGTCTCCGATAAGAAGCCACGTCGAGGGGCTTTTGAGTTTATCCAGACGGTAAAACTGCCACTGCCGCGTATCGATACCGGAATAGACCTTGCTTACAATCTCCTCATCCCCTCCGCTGGCTCCCTTGATCTGGCTCATTCCATAACTTATACCGCCCCTGACCCAGCTGAACGATCCGATACTCCCCAATGCTTCGCTGGTTCTTGAGCTTCCGGGGCAGGTGATTAACTTGCGCTGATCATATTCCAGATAATTCGCGCCCTGCGGCTGGAATGTAGCGCCCGAATCCCTCCACCCGCCAAGAAAGGAACCCCAAAAAAAAGGCTTTATCTCCGGGTAGCAGGAGGCTGCAGGGGAGTATGAATCATAGTCGTCCTGATAAAGTGTAATTGCCAGGCCGCACTGTTTCTGGTTGTTGGCGCATGCCGTCATCCTGGCTGCTTCTATGGCAAGACCGAGCGCGGGCAGGAGCAGCCCGGCGAGGATGGATATGATGGCGATCACGACGAGAAGCTCGACGAGGGTAAATGCTTCGTCTTTTTTTCTAAAGCACATTTTATATTCCTTTTAATTCAATTAACCCTGTCGTCCAACATGATGTTTAAGATTTTGTTGCTTCTTTCAGAAATTAAATGGCGCTCCATTACTGGAATAAAAATATGCGCAGTGATTCAAAGGCGTACTATACAAGCCAATCGCATTCAGTGACGCAGCATGCCCGTCGAAATATACATGATTGGCGCGCTCATAGTGGAGCAGATGAATTCTCCCGCCCCAGCCCGCCGTCCAAAGTGATCTGAAACTACCAACTGCAGCTCCACCGAACCAGTTATGGGTTGCCATTGTATCAATCAGCATCACCGTTCGGCTTGGAGCATATGCTTGATTTACCTTCCATGCGGTATAACTCCAATTAGGCTTGGCTATAACAAAATCAAAGCGGCTCTGCGACCATTTACTTGCCAAGCTTTGCTGCTCCCCGTAATCCCAGCCATACATACCATAACCCTGATTACCTATATTATTGATGAGCCAGAAACTTCGGTCACCATATCTTTTATTCGATGGACAGCAGAAGAGACGACCGTCATCGACATATCGAGTACCACCAGCAGAGGCATAATTCGCGCAAAGAAATGCGGGATAGAGTTGGCATGTTCCATTACTAAATGTCATCTGCTGGACCATTTCACCATTAAAATCATCGACATACATCATACATGCTGCGTAGACTTGTTTTTGGTTGCTCATACAACTTACTTGGCGTGCTGCATCAACACTTCGAGCTAGTACAGGTAGCAGCAGCCCGGCGAGGATCGTGATGATGGCGATCACCACCAGCAGCTCCACGAGGGTAAATGCGTTATTCTTTCTGAGCATCATGGGCATCCCTGTTATGCGCTTGGGCGCTTTTGGCAATTTACTGGTTCTGCTGGTTCCTGACCGCTTCATCCTGCGCTTCCTGACAGGCGGCGTTATATGCTTGCCAGAGCTCGCCCCGGTCGACGTTACCGACCCGCTGCTTGGCCTGAATCTCTGAGATCTGGTCGCGAAGGTTGTACTCCTCGGTTATCTTCTCGATCATGGTCTCCTTGAGGGCGCGCACGTTGTCGTTCACATTCTCACGCCGGGCAAAATCCTTCTCGATGCGCGATTTTTCAATGCCGAGTTCCATGGCGTGGTAGGCTTTCTCCCGGGCCAGGATCAATTCCGATTCCTCCTCGGTCAGGGCCATGTCCTTGACGTCGCCGGTCTCGCTCAGCTTGAGATAGAAGGCTTCTGATTTTTTATACGCATCGATAAGCTCCTCCAGCTTGAGGGTTAGGTCCATTCCGATGTCGTCCTTCTCCGCTTCGTCCTTGAAGTATTGCGGGATATTCTTGGGCGAGTTGTAAAAGGCGTCGCGGCTGTAGTTGTAGCGGCGGTCCTGCTTGTTGAATTCATCATACAGATTCCGCTCCTCTTTCCACATCTCTTCCGGAACGTCGGCCTTGCCTTCGTTGTAAAGGGCCAGGCGTCGGCCGTAATATTCCTTTATTGCCTCAAGACTCACGGTCACGTCCTTGAGCTTGGCAGCGATAGGTTCATAGTTGTTCATGCGCTTTACTTCTGCTGCCTTGTCCCTGAGCACGTTGCCGACCCATTCAATACGGCTCTTCGCGTCAGACTTTCCTCGTGTTATTCTTTCATCCTCTTCCGCCATTGCGAAAGTGGCGTATGCGAAAGCAAACATAACAAGCATTACTATATACCGGATCGGCTTTGAATGAAGAGACATATTTATTTCCTTATGAAGTTGTCTTATTTGCAGCCCACGGCGGGCTTTTATATTTATAATCCACACCTGTTACATGGCCGGCAGGACGGGAAGCGCCTGGGCGTCGCTGCTGAAAAAGTGGCGGTGGTTCGAGAGGCACTCGGCATTGAGGTACATCATGCTCGAACTCGCCACGTGCCCGTCAAAGAAACTGGTATTGGCCCGCTCCCCTTCGTGAAGCAGATGAATGCGGGACTTGTACAGATTGTCGGTGCTGTTTGGAACAGATGCGGTCATTCGCTTTGCATCGTTCCACATGGAGAGCGAATCCGAGTTGAGAATATATCGCGAAGGCTGCATGACATTATTGAAGCGGTAAAAGTAGGCGTATACGTTGTGATTATCCGAAGTCATGGTGTGTAATTTACGCCACTGGATGTCGCCGCAGAAGCTGATGCCGTAAGCGGTTCCTCCCTTGTCCTTGCCGAACACGTTTCTGTCGCGGTTATAGTAAAATGTGGAAGGGCAGCCGAAAACCGCGCCGTGCTCCAGATATTTCGAGCCGTCCGCCCAAGCGCCCCAGAACTGGGTCTGCCTGCCGGTGATGAAAGTGGGCCAGTATTTATGCCCGCCCCAGACCGTGCCGCCGTAGAAAAAGACGCCGTTGTTGTCATCAGCATAAAGGCTGAGGGCGTTGTGGAGTTGCTTGAGGTTGCTTTTGCAGCTTGTCGAGCGTGCGGTCTCGATAGCCTTGTTGAGCGCGGGCAAGAGAAGCGCCGCGAGAATCGTAATGATCGAGATCACCACGAGCAGCTCAACCAGAGTAAAAGCTCTGTCTTTACGCTTGTATTTCATGACCCTATTCCTTCCAGAAAATTCTGTCCTTCTGTCGGCATTGCAGCCGCACATCAGGGGCCGCTGCGCAGATATATCCGTTCCTTGCTCTCTCCGAAATAACACTGCCATATCCCCGAGTGCTTGTTCCAGTTCTTGTTGGACATATCCAGCAGCTTGCCGGTGCCGCAGGTTCCGGCGTGACCATCGGCGAAGGCGATGGATGCTGTCTCGTTATGGGAGAGCCAGAGCAAGTCCATATTGCCGCCGTAGTTGACTTCCTGCGTTGCGAAAGCGAAACCGCCGCGGGTGCCGGCCTTGGTTGTGCTGCCGCATGCAACGTCTCCCACCAGCGCATAGTTTGCGGGATTTATTAACCGTCCGGGGCGGATGCCGTTGAAGGCGAATGCGTTGGTGTAATCGCCCCACGGTTTGACGGTGAAGGGGCCGGGTTCGTAACCGGAGCCGTCCGACCATACGCCGTAGTTTGCGCATACCTTGCCCTGCGCGGGGAAGCGGTAGTCTTTCAGATTGGGGCAATGGAACTTTTCGTTGTCTGCCACTTCCGGATAATCGTCACGCAAGACAACCTGCCACATTGCCATCAGGCACGGATAGGTATAGATCACGCTCCCGTCGGGGTTCCGCCCGGTGTAGGCTTTGCCTTTGGGAACGATGCCTTCGTAATTATCGGCGTAGGTGTTGAGGGTGAGGCAGACCTGCTTGACATTGCTCACGCAGGCAATAGCGCGCGCCGACTCAAGCGCCTTGCTCAACGCGGGCAACAGCAATCCCGCGAGGATGGTGATGATCGCAATCACCACGAGCAACTCGACGAGGGTGAAGGCTTGCCTGTTTATGCGAGATGCGTTCATGATCAGCTCGCTCCTTTCATGGCAACTTCCTCTTTCATCTCGTTGGTGGTGACGGTTGCAACCGATGCGCGTTCGATAAGCCTCGGGGTGACCATGAGCTTCTGCGGCTCCTTCGAGTTCGGGCTGTTGCGCCGCTCTGTAATCGCCTGCAGAACCAGCTCGCCCCACTTCTCGCGGTTCTGGCAGACCGTGGTCAGGGGCGGGATGTAATATTCTGACTGCGGCTCGTTGTCGAAACCGATAACACTTACCTTTTCGGGAACAGGGATTCCTAGTTTGCGGAATGCGCTCAACGCGCCGAGGGCGTTCGGGTCGGTAATGCAGAAGAGGCCGGTGAAATTCAACCCGCTCTTGACGGTGGAGAGAATCTTCTGGTGAGCGAGTTCGATACTGTTGTCGCCCGGTTCCGCGCCGCAATCCAGAACCATGACATCATTGATCCCGGAGAGCATGGCGTAGCGGCGGAAGCCTTCTATGCGGCTCTCAATGACGGAACTCCGCGGCTGGGCG
>JAFGWW010000438.1 GCA_016936955.1 Planctomycetota bacterium
ACGGCGGCGAAAAGGTTGCTGAACTCCTGCGAGAGGCCGGAGGAGACGGTCTCCATCGCCCGGAGCTGCCGCTCCATGTAAAGGTGCTCCTGCTCGCGTAATACTTTCTGGACTTCTTTGCTATCGTTTGGTGACATTAATGATCTCCGAAATTGAACACTTGCGTATGGATAATCAATAATCGTTCCAGAATAAAGGACAAAAGAACTGATTAATTAATCGTGCATACTATAACGGCATGAAACTTTATGCGCACGGTAAAAAAGCCTTGTATGCCGCCTGCCCATAATAGTTTACACTATTATTGGCGATAAAATAGAAATTTGTTCTACAATAAACAATAATATGCATTTACATTGATTTCATAAATAACATTCGCGCTAATGTTCGGTTCTTGACACATTTCCACCCTCGAATTATCTTAGGGCTTTATTCGCGCAAATTCAATCCGGGGTCTGGTCTGTCTGTTTGGGCTTTGTGATTCATATTGCGTATCGGTGTTGACTGCCGTGTTGATTTTCTGGAGGGGGACCGCGATGTCTGAACAGCTTACGAAGGAACTCGAAAAACTTCTGGCCAACATGGAAAAGGTGGGCGCGAGTGACCTGCACCTCAAGGTCGGCTCTCCCGCGATTTATCGCGTTCACGGTACGCCCCAGCGCCTCAAGGGCGAGCCTTACACTTTTGGTCGGTTGAATGATGTCATCTTCGAGGTCATGACGCCGGAGCAGCAGGAAAACTTCAAGAAGAACGGCAGCCTGGACTTTGCCCTTGGCGTTGCCGGGGTCGGGCGATTCAGGGTAAACGTTTTCATGCAGCGCGGCGCGATGAGTTTTTGTGCACGCCGCGTCAATACGGATATTCCAGATTTCGATTCGCTCATGCTGCCCAAAGCGATCAACCGTATCCCGGCAATGGAGGACGGCCTCGTTCTTGTGGTCGGCGTAACCGGTTCGGGTAAGAGTACTACCCTCGCCTCCATCATCAATAAGATAAACCAGAGCCGTCGCGCCCATATCCTCACCATCGAAGACCCGATCGAATATGTGTACCGCGATGACAAGTCTTTCATCAACCAGCGCGAGGTCGGCACCGACGTGGGCGATTTCCATTCCGCCCTGAAGTATGCCCTGCGTCAGGATCCGGACGTTATTCTCGTGGGCGAGATGCGCGATATCCAGACGGTGGAAACCGCAATCTCCGCGGCCGAGACGGGGCACCTTGTTCTTGGTACGCTCCACGCGACCAACGCGCTTCAGACCGTAAGCCGTATTCTGGAATTCTTCGGGCCCGACCGCCAACCGGGAATCAGGCAGGTGCTTAGTTATACCCTGCGCGCGATTGTAGGCCAGCGCCTTCTGCCCGGAGCCACGAAAGAACATCCACGCGTTCCTGCGGTGGAGATAATGTTTGTGAATTCGGTCATTCGAAAATACCTTGCCGACGGCGAGGACTTCAAAATTCCCGACGCAATCAGGGCCGACGCGCAGGGCGGCATGCAGGACTTCAACATGAGCCTGTATAAGCTGGTAAATTCAGGTCTGGTAAGCAAGGAGCATGCCCTCGAAAGAAGCCCGAATCCGGAGCAGCTCGAGATGCAGCTCAAGGGTATGGTGCTCAACACCGACAAGAGCGCCATGTAATAACGCGTACTTTGAATATTATCCCGGCGCGGTGTTGCACTCCGCGCCTTTTTCATGACAGGGAGCCCCATGACGCAGCATGAAAACGGAAGCAGCCTCATGCTCGCGGTGGCGGGTATCATGTCGGCCTTTCTCGGGGTTCTTTATCTTCTGTCCCGCAGTTCCATGATCTCGGCGGTTTCGTCCCTGACTGTTGTTCTCGTAATTGTCTTTGCCGTAGGCGGCGGCGTGTCCCTGCTGTCTCCTTCCCGGAAACAGAAATTTGTCCACCTTCTTCTGATTCTATGTGTACTTTCCGGTGCTGTAATTATCGGGGGATGGAATCCGGATCTTATCACCGGGCGCCTGTTTTGCGGGGCGGCGGCGGGGTTTGTTCTCTTATGCTCATTCACGGTGGGGTTGAAACTTGCCGATATGCTTCTCGGCGACATTCAGATCCACGCCGCCGAACGCTCTGTCTTTGCCGTGGCGCTGGGGTTGCTCGCCCTTTCTTTTCTGACTCTGGCGGCCGGGCTTTGTTCTATCCTTAATTCATATGCAGCGTGGGCCATTCTGATTTTCTTCCTCACCACAGGCGCGGGAAAGGCTTTCGCACTTTTGCGCGATCTTTACCGAGCTGTTTCCGACGCGGGGGCCGAGGCCGGATTTACCGAATGGGCTTTCGTTATCTTCTCCTGCGCCGTCGTCATACTCTTTCTGTTCCCGGTTTTTCTGCCGCCCATTGATTACGACGTAGTTGAGTATCATCTCCAGCTTCCGCGCGAATATTACGACATGGGGTGCATCTCTTATCTCCCCCATAACGCCTTCTCCGCTTTTCCGCAGAATACGGAGATGCTCTGGCTCTTCTCCTTCATGCTTGGCGGGGGGAGTGGCGCAGGGCCCGACACCGCATGGGGCGTGTGGATAGCTAAGCTGATTAATTTCAGTTTTCTGCCGATGTTTCTTGTGGCCGCCTTTCTCTGCGTCCGCCGTCTTACTGAGGGATACGGGAAATATTCAGTAACCGGCGGGTTGCTTGCGGTGCTTCTCCTTCTTGGCACTGAGCAGACTTTCTTCGGATCGATGAAGCTGTATACCGAGCTCGCCATGGCCTTTTACGCCATGACTGCATTGCTTGCCGTGCTTGTCTTGTGGAAAACCGAGGGCGCTTCCGTCTTGCTTCGCCTGTCCCTGCTTGCCGGCGTACTTGCAGGAGGGGCGGCGGGGATGAAGTATGTCGGGCTTGTCTTTATTGCGTTCCCGGTCTTCCTCCTCGTTTTGTTTTCGCCGCGAAAGCTTGATAAAGATTTGCGCGTGAAGTGCGCCCTTGCGGCAGGCTTTGCGAGTTGGCTCGTCCTCTCGCCATGGCTTATAAAGAACTTTGTCTCGACCGGTAACCCTTTCAATCCCATCTGGAACAGCGCTTTTTCCGCAAGCGATTGGAGCGAAGAGCAGGGCAGGCGTTTCGAGATAGAGCACAGCGCAGAGCGGCACGGTGGTTTTTCCCAAGGCGAGCTTGCGCGGCGGGCGTGGCAGATATTCGTCGGTACTCCTGCGGAGATAGACGGGCAGGAATCCCCCGTCTCCTCCCTCGGCCTGCTTGCCCTGATCTGTCTGCCCCTTGCCCTGTTCGGACCGTGGAAAGGCAATGTTGTGCGCAACGGCTTGCTTGCCTTGTGGCCTCTGGGGTGTTTCGCAGCGTGGTATCTGCTGACCAACCGCGCCGACAGGTTTATCTTTCCATCCCACGCAGTATTCGCTGTCCTCTCCGGTGCGGGAGTGGCTTCGGTCCTGCACGACGGGGGCAGGATAGGCTCTGTCATCGGGAAGGGGATGCTTGCGGTCGCGGGTTTTGCAGTTTGCGCTTCGGTTACCCTTCTGCTTCTGGTAAATCTTTTCTCCCCCATCGAGTCGCAGCGCGAGCTCGAGGCTGGCGCAAACCCGACGCCTGTCTACAGGATTATGAACGGTAGCGTTCCGGCCAGTTACTATCTATCAAAGGCCTATTCCCCGTGGCCGCTCCGCAAATGGATGAAGAGTGAATTTTCCGGCGGGCGGGTTGTGCTGGTGGGGAGCGCGGACGTTTTCTGGCTGCCTTCTGATATTTATTACTCCGTCGTATTTTCGAAGCACGAGTTTTTCGATCTTTTGCATAAATCCGCGAACGCCGACGCCCTCGCCGCTTCCCTGAAAGGCCGGGGCGTAACCCATGTTTTCATAAACTGGCCGGAGCTTGCCCGTCTTCACTCCACATACTACAAGGCTTATGATCTTGACGACAAAGAGCAGAAAGTTCTCCGTGAATTCCTGATTCGCAATTGTTCGCCGGTCGGCATGCGGGATGTGCCACCGTGGAGCATTTCACACGCGGCGAAGGGTAACGGATGGATTGCGACATTCATGCGCGATTACTCCGTAATGTTCCCATACGGCCGGGACGGTGATTACTATACAAGATATTCGCGTGAGCTATATCACCTGCGTTAAGGCTGGATGAATGCCAATGAAAAAAGCCCCCGATTCTTCGGGGGCTTTTTTTGCGTAATGTCTGCTTCGACTATTGGCGCTTGATCAGGCCGCATACGACGGAGCCGCCGTTGGTGGTGGCATACACGTATTCGTTCGAGGTGTTCTGCATGACGGAGTCGAACCCCTTCATGCTGGTGCTCCAGATCTTTTCGCCGTTGATGATGTAGTGCCCTGAGATGGTTTTATCCTTGTTGAGGATAAGCATTGTCCCCTTCTTGTCGGCTTCATTTTCGGTTTCGATAACCTTGGCGACAATCTTGTCGGCGTTCTTGATCTCCCAGGCGACCTTGCCGTCGGTGTCGTTGATGCCAGCGAGGGGGCCGGTGCTGCCGCAGAGGATGACGACTGTGGTGCGGTTGGTGTTTTCGTCGGTTATGTAGTACGCGGGCTGGGTAAGGATGTTACCCGCCGCGTAGTGCCAGTTGACAGTCATGTCGCGCAGGTGGTAGCAGTAGAGGTTCTTGTCACGCGAGGCGACGGCGATGTAGGGGCCGATCACAGCCGGGCCGGCGGTCATCGGGCCTTGCGTCCTTACCATCTCAACCTCCTCGGGCTTGCCGAAGGTGAGCTGGGTTGTGGTGATCGAGTAGGCTTTGTTGGTGTTGTCAGCCAGGAATATGGTGCGTCCGGAAATAGCGAGGTTGCCCGCGATTCCGCCGTGGGCCGGGTAGCGCCAGATAATGCGGCAGATCTCTTTCTGGTAGGTGAAGTCTTCGCGGGTGAGGCCGCGGTGCCCGACCTTCGGGGGCCAGGTTGCCATCTCTACCTCGATAGCGTAAACCTTACGGTCCAGGCCGGGGACGAAGGCGGTCGGGAGCTTCTCGGCGTCTTCATGCACCACCGGGCCCGCACTAGGCGGGAAGGGGAGCTTTACGCGCCAGATCGGCTCGCCGCTATGGCGTTCGATTGCGTTGAGGTAGCTCTGAACGACAAAGTATACACCGTAAGGGCTGAAGAACGGGTCGCCGGTCAGGTCATTGTTGACCTTCGTCGACCACAGGGGCTTGCCGTTGCGCTTGTGCAGGGCGAGGAGTTCGTTCTGTTTGGTGAGGACAAGGATGTAGTCGTAGTCGAGCTCGGCAGGCGGCATCCACATCCTGCTGACCTGTGCGCCGTTGAGGTTCATAGCCCACCTGACCTGCAGGGGAGAGTCGGGGGAGAGCTTGCTCTGTACCGCTTCACTTGTCGAGAACGATACCTTCTCGATAGTCTTCATATCTTCGGGGACGGCGGTGCTGGTCTGCTCCTTCGGCGCCGTGCCTCCGCAACCGCTGAGAAGAACCGTGACGATCCCGGCAAAGCCTAGAAATAAAAAGGCGCTCAACTTCCCGACACTAAAAACTGGGTACCTGCTCATCTATCACTCCTCATCCAATAGCCGCCTGAGATTGACGGCGCGTTCTGCTTCGTATTTCTGCAAGCCGGAAATAGATTCGAGATCTGCCTCGATCCTGTTTACCAGCTTGAATATATAAGGTTTTCCTGTAAGGCGGTTGCGAAGGTCCCGCTTCATTTTTTCCCAGTCGGATTCGTAAAGCTCGTCGCGCATTATTATCAGCGCGCGCTCTTCTTCGGTGATTGTTTTGGCAAAATCTTCGGGCGAAAGCCTGTGGCGATCGGCTCCGGAGTATGTCTCGCCAGTCTGCTCTCCGTCAGGGGTAGTCATGAATGCTGGTTCCGTGTTTGCGAAACAGTTTACATAGCAACATGTTAGAGTATCCAGATACGTGTGTCTCAAGTCAAGGCATTTGTGGTGGGCATTTTTATGGAAAATGGATATAATTTCAAAAAAGTGGGGTTTCATTAGCAAGCATTCCTGAGCGAAAGAGCAAGAATTATGAAGGCAGTTGTGCAGAGGGTAAGCGCGGCCAGCGTCAGGGTTGAGGGGGCAATAACTGGCGAGATTGGCAGGGGCCTGCTTGTGCTCCTTGGTGTAGGCGTCGGGGACAGCGAAAAAGAGGCGCTTGCCATAGCCGCAAAGATAAGTAAGCTGCGTATTTTCGAGGACCAGGACGGTAAGATGAATCTCTCGGTCAAGGATGTTGGCGGCGGGGTTCTCGCCGTGAGCCAGTTCACTCTTCTGGGTGACGCGAGCAAGGGCAACCGTCCGTCTTTTATCGAGGCGGCGCGTCCGGGAAAAGCCAAACCGCTCTACGAGCTTTTCTGCCGCTCCATCGCCGATTGCGGCATTGAGATAGGCAAGGGCGTCTTCGGCGCCCATATGGATGTCTCCCTTGTAAACGACGGGCCGGTAACGATAATTCTGGAGGTATGATGATGGCGAGATTGCTGATGCCACCACCCTGTAGATGAGATTAACTCAGAAAGGTATGGCGGTGCTTGTTTTATTCCTGTTGACTGATGGTATTACTTACCGTAATATCAAATTAGATGGGTCACAGGCGAGGTCTCATTGAAAGGCTACTGATGGGCATTCTTGTAATCGGAAAACCGGCCGAGTTCGGTGAAAACAGCTTCCCCGTCCGCGGGCAGTGCCAGCCCCACACGCGTGGCTGGAACCTGCGATATATTGAAGGCGGGAAAGAAGAGGTTCTCCATACCGACGGTTATTACGCATGCAGGCAGATTCAGAAGAAATGCCAGGGGATGGGGCTTGAGGAGATCAAAAAGGAGATCGAATCCTTTGTCGACGAGATGAGCGGCGGCATGGAAGAGACCCAGAAGATTGCGCCCAACGATAAGTTGATCGAAGACCCGGAGGCAACGCCTCTTGGCATTGCCCCTCTTGTCAAAGAGCAGCTCGCCGCTTCGAGAGGGGAGTTGGTTTCAGAGCAGGGAGAAGCCTCGGCTCCCAGCGCGGACGAAACGCCGGAGGCGTCTATCGCCGAAGGTGAGTCTACCGAGGTCATCTCGCGTGACGAGATGGAGCATTACATGCACAAGCGCAAGAAGGATTTCGAGGACTGAGAGTCCTTCCCCTACCCCATGGCGATATCATAGAGCCTGTCGGCAATGCCTATGATGCGCACTTTATCTTCGAGCGAGTTGATCCATCTTTCAGGTATGTAGCTGGCGCCGTCCCGCGCGCCGAGCAGGGCTCCGGCAATCGCACCGACCGCGTCCGAGTCGCGCCCAAGATTTACTATCGTGACAATCCCTTCCTCAAGCGAGAGCGCACGGTCAACCGGCCAGAGCGCGGCTTTCAGCGTATCGATGCAGAAGGTGGAGTAGAGGATATTCTCTGCCTCGATGTCGAATACCGCGTTTACCGAATCTGCAACCACAGGGGACAAGCTTCTTACCTGGTCCGCCAGATAGGAGAGATCCACGAATCCGCGCTTCTCTGCGGTAAGCATCTGCGAGATGGCAAGGGAATAGACTATGCAAGAGGCGCGGCATCTCGGGTCGTAATGGGTGATCTGGGAGATGGAGTCGGCCTCCTCGATAATCTTTTTGGGATTGCGGGCGAAGATCATCCCCACTGGCGCGGTGCGCATAAGGCTGCCGTTGCCGGCCGAGTCGCAGCCGGTTGCCTCCCACGCGCGCTTGCCGCCTTCGCGGGGATCGGTGTTTGAACGCAGACACTTCCGCGCCCTCAGCAGCCCGTCGCGGGTCATCTCGCCGACATTAGGCGGGCCGCTGTCGAGCCATTCCAGCCACAGGCGGGTAATGTGCTCCGTATTTACCTCGGGATGCTCGATCAGGCTTTCCGCAAGCAGGAGAGATAGTTCGGTGTCGTCGGTGTGGGAGCCGCTCTTCCAGTTGAATGGCCCACCCCCGACGAGGTCGGTGACAAGCCCTTCCTCGGCGTCCAGTGCGCCGGGCGCCATGTATTCGATCCCGGCCCCAAGCGCGTCGCCACATGCCATGCCGAGAAGACAGCCGCGAAAACGGTCACGTATATCCATTATTCAACCCGTATGTGGAGCGATTTTGAGCAATATGTCACGCCGAGAGCGCTCCTTTACCCCCGGATATAAATTTATTCCCTAGTTTCTAGGTTAGCAAGAAAATAATGTTGCGGCGATACGTCTTTTGTCGAGCAATAGTATTATGGCCCGTGCTCGAACAATTGGAAGTATTGTGGCTGTAAAAAATGAAAAGCCCCTCTATTGTAATGAGGGGCGTGACTTGTTTATTGTTTTATGCTCGATTTATTCCGTAAACAGACCGGCTTCGTCTACCCACACATCAATCCTCACGCATTTTCCTTCGCGTCTGAAAATACTCTGCGAAAGATCGAAGGGTAGGGAGGACTTGGCTTGCGCTTCGGTTCCGTCATTCATGGTTGCAACGATTTTGCTCTCATTTCCAAGATGATAGACGACCGGCGTCTGGCAGAGGGTGAAAGCCATCTCCGAGGCGTGGAGTTCAAGTTGGGATTCCGAGCCGTCGAGATTCCTGCAGGTGAAAGTTGACGGGGCGGAGAGGAATTCTCTTTTACGCAAGAGGGTGGGGGAGAAGAAAATCATCCCTTCCCGCACCGAAATTCCGGTTTCCCCAAGCCTTGTTATCACCTCTTCCTTAACCTGTCCGGTCATGCCGGGTTGGCGCGCGCCGGAATGGGCCGGCGTGTGTGAATACGGATCGGTCGGGAAAGCGCCGTAAACTTCCGGAGTCTTGTTGAACCCGATGCCTTCGCGGATGTCGTAATAGGCTTTCGCCAGTCTCTCCACAATGTCCCGCCCGGCCCCGCTTTCCCTTGCGGCGAAATACTGCTCCTGGGCGGTAAGCATAAGCTTTGATACCATGTGCCAGTAGATGCTGCCCAATCCTTCGTAGGCGAAAAACGACCCGGAGCGACCGGTAAAATATTTGTGGTCGAAGATGCTTTCGTAAATAGCGAGCAGCCTGTCTTTATCCTTTAATATATGTTTGCCATAAGTCTCTTCACATGAGAGTTTGTCGATGGCGGTGGCGAGGCATTCCGCATTTCTGAACTCGCTGTTGAAATGGCATTGCCCTTCGGCGTCCCGGTATAATATGGCGTTGTCCCGGTTGGCCAGCATTTTTTCTGCAAGCTCGAAGCCGCTGAGCATTTCCTCGGGGATGTTGTTCTTGCTCATGAAACCGGGCAGGTTGCGGTCGGGGTAGAGGATATACGAGTGCTGGTCCGCTCTGTACAGGCTGCTTTTGCGAAGGGCCGCAAACACGTCAGCAGCCTGCGCCGGGGAGAGAGAGCCCGAGGAGAGCGCCGCAACCTGCCCTTCGAGCATCTCGTAAAGGTAACTCACGGAAGCAGAATTCTCGGCGAAGGTAATCAGATTATACGAATGGTAAAGCCCGTCACTCCGGAGGTTTGCCTTTATCGTGTGGTCGAGGTGGCGCAGGGCGCTTCTGAACAGGTTGGCTATGTCCTCTGTCTTGATTTCGGTTTTCTCGCCGGAGACTCCGCGCTTGTAAAAATTCTGCCGGTATTCACTTCCCGCCGAGGATAGGGCGTCCACTACTTTGCGTCGCTCTGCGTCGTTGTAGGGGCCGATGAGGTTGCCTTCGCTGTTTTTCAGAATGGCTGTTATCGCGTCAAGAAAACCGTGCACTTCGCTTGAGAGGCTGACCTCTTTGAGCCCGCTTTCCTCGTACAGGCTTTCGCAGAATTTTACGCACCTGCGCAGATAGCACGCCGTCACCATGGAGAGGCCATTACCGACGAGGGCGTTGTTCGCGTCGTTCCATTCCGGGCGCTGGGTGTTCATCCAGATGCCGCCTTCGGGGACGAAGTTGGAAAGCTTGGTCAGGATCATGACCAGCAGCTTTTCCGTAAGGTTTACAAGCACCGCCCCGCCGTCGCTGTCCAGAACAAGTTTGCCGTCCGCGCCGATATCCTGCGTCAGTTTTCCGATCCGTTCATTCTTCTCCTCGTCGAAGCGGATTGTGTTGTAAGCGTTGCGGAGAATCTCGGCGTAGGGCTTGATCTCGTAGGGGACGTTGGCGTAGGAGAAAATTTCATCAACAAGGAAACTCCGCAGCCGCTCCGGATGAAAGCGCACCGACCACTCCAACAGCTTCTGCAGATAGATTACCTGATGGTCGCCCCAGTATCCTATATTCGACCACGGGTTGCCGGGTTCGGGCTCTTCCCAGTCGATGCCGTCGCGGGTGATGCGGTAAGGGTTATAGCCGTCGACCGTGGAGGCGTTCACGAATTTGCAGATCATGTGTTCCATAAATTCTGGGTAGGAGAGGCTGAGGGCTTCCCAGTTCTGGAAAATGTCACGCCAGTTGCCCTGAAAATTCAGAATAGCATCGCCCTTCGAGTCCTTGACCTTGATAGCGAAGCGGTTCCACGGGCGGCTCGGGTCGCCGTGGCGGCGGCTGAAAGTGATGGGCAGGTATTCGTAACAGAGGCGCACGAGTTGCGGGTCGTTCTGCTTCCGCGCATGTTTGATCAGATCTCCTACGCCGGTTTCGTGGCCGAGCGAACGCAGGTGCGCTTCATGTTTTTTAGCAAGGGGGCGGTTCATGGCTCTCATGAATTCGATCAGGTCGGATATCTCTATTCTGTAATTATTCGCAAACACCCCGCCGCGCATGACATTGAACATTACATTCGCGAAATGGTGGACGTTGGTCAGCTTGTCTTTACTTGCCTGCAAGCCGTCGGAGCTGCCGACGATATATACCAGCTTCTCCTCACCGCGGGCAATATCCTTCTGCAGATCGTCTATCAGCTTTTCCGTATTTTCCAGAGCCTTGATCAGTTCGGCCGTACCAGCGCGGTCCTTGTTTATGTCTGTCACGATATGCCATTTTTTCTCTTCATGGGGCTGAAGGGAAAGGGTCGCGCAGGCCAGATATGCCCCGCGATGGGCGCGGACGTCGTTTTCGGGAACAGCATTGCGCCCGCTGCGGAAAGACGCGAGTTGTTTCTCTGTAAGGAGAATCGCCTGCGTACCAAGCCCGGCAGACCACGTGGTGGTTGCCCTTAGGGCCTCGCTCGGCTCCGCGCGGTCAGTAAGGATTGAGCTCATGGAATATATGGCGAGGGTTGTGCCGGCCACAAGCTCCGACCTTTTATAAGCGTCCAGAAGGCAGCTGATCTCGTTCTGCACCTGCTGGTTCGCGCCGTAGGGTAGGATGTTCCGTATCCCGTCAAGGATCTCCAGTCTGGTCTCCTGCGCCGAGTGGTTGACAAGCTCCGAGCGGCGCACAAGCCCGTAACGGTCGCTGGTCTGCCACGCGTAGCGGAAGGTCAGGCCGAGGTCGAGGTTGACCTCTTCGAAAATTATCGAATCGCCCGTCTCGGACTTGTAAAGGTTGCGCTCAATCTCGTACAGCCCGCCGTAACGGTTGGCGAAAGGCTCCCAGATATTGACGCCCTCGCTCTTCTCGACGCGGATAACGGTTACGCTGCCCGTGTTCTCCCCGTTCTCCGTAACCTTGTCTTCCGTGTAATACGGGAATATGGCATTGTCCGGATCAATCCGCCCGGCCGTTATCCCGCCGGTCGTGGAGAGATATATCCAGTGGTCCGAGCTGCTGACTATACTGATAAAAAAGGGCGCCATGGAGTCGTAATTGGCTATTCTGTAAAACTGCCTCCCCCCTATCTTGACAAAGGAGCCCTCGGGGTGGCTCTCCTTCCCCCTTATGTTTGCGCAGTTTACAGATATTGTCTTGCTCATCGTGCTCATTACAGGCCTCCGGTATCTGCTGGTTTGTGCTGTGTCTGTATCAAAGTATACTAGAGGCGTACTGGTGTGCAAATAAAGTTTCAGGATAAAAATTCGCGCCCCTCGTGCCACATCTCTCATCTTCTTGATGGTAAAGCATGTTGCGCGGAGGAAGAAAATTCTCGCCGGGGCGCATTTCATCAGAAAATGCTACGCACTCCCTGTTCTTTTGGAATTGTACGGTGTGATGATTTTATAGGGAGTGATTGCAAATGGGGTGCTGCTGGTGTGTGAGTGTACTGCTTTCGCTGGATTTGTGTGCAGCCGCAGGCAGGATTTATCCACACCAAAGAAAAACCCTGAAAACTGCACGTTCTCAGGGATCGATTGCCTTAAAGGCTTTTGTTGTTAGTTGGTGGTCGCTACTGGACTTGAACCAGTGACCCCTACAATGTGAATGTAGTGCTCTGCCAACTGAGCTAAGCGACCTTTATTTTTTAAGCATCATAACCTTTGCGTGGCGCTTGTCAAGCAATATTGGCGATTGGTTATGGCGTGGTGATTGCCCCCCCCCGGCGGATCAGGCGCCGGGTTGGTCTCCCTTGTGGAGGACGCGGGTAAAGCCGGGCTGCTGGAATACGCCTGACTCTTCTCCGGTCGGTGGTTCAAGGGATATGATGTGGGATTTATTGAGCAGTATCCAGTGGACTTTCTCGCCGGAATTCTTGATCACTCCCTTGAGCGCAAGAAAAGGCTCTTTCTCATTATTGAGAAGGTCGTGGATACGGGAATGCCCGAGCAGATGAACCTGCCCTGTGTAGCAGGTGCCGTCGCTCATGGTGATTACAATATGATCGTATTCTTTCGTCATGATTCCAGCTCCCCTGTTCTGTCATGCAATCCTTGTCGACGCCTCTGCAATAAAACTAGCTGCCTTCGTCCCGCAAGTCAACATTAAATACGGCTCCCGCCGCGCCGGCATGATGTGATTCCATGTCTGGGCGCGCATCCTGTTGCTTCAGGTTTGCGGTAACGAGAGTTTTCTGGCTTCGGCGAGGTTGCCCATGTCGTCGCGGCTTTCGTCAACCGGGGTTTCGAGAATAACCGGCAGGGAGCGCATGCCAGGGGTGCGGAGCACGTTTCTTATCCCATCGGGGCCGAGGTTGCCTTTGCCGATATGTTCGTGGCGGTCGTGCTTGCTTCCGAATTCGGAGCGCAGGTCGTTAAGGTGGATAAGGCTTATGGGGTGGCGTCCGTAGCATTTATGGAACCGCTTGCGCAGTTTGGCCATTCCGTTCGGCTTGTCTATTTCATAACCGGCGGCGAAGGCGTGGGCCGTGTCGAAACAGATGCCGGTTTTTTCAGGTCGGGAGATAATGCCGTCGGCTTCGGCAAGTTCTTCCGGCAGGCCTCCGATAATTGAGCCGCCACCAGCCATCACCTCGAGAAGCGCCTTGGGGCCGTCGGGGTATTTGTCGATGCCGCTTCTCACGGATTCCGCGAGCCGCCTCAGCGCTTTTGTCCTATCTTCGCCTTTCGAACTGCCGGGGTGGATGACGAAAAGATCGGCCCCCACCATGGTCGCGTCTTCATACTGATCGAGAAAATTTTTCAGGCTTTTTTTGTGGATTGCCGGATCGGGCGAAGCGAGGTTGGGTAGGTAGGTCATATGGACGACCAGGGGGCCGAGGCCACTCACCGCGCGTTTTTCCCGGAAGAGGCCCGCATCCTGTTTGCTTATGCGTTGGGACGCCCAGCTTCGTGGGTTGGCCACGAAAATCTGGAAACAGTCGCACCCGAGCGCGCCCGCCCGCTCAATAGCCTTATCAACCCCACCGGAGATGGATACATGCACGCCGAATTTCATGGAGGCGAGTATAAACTTACTTGCCGGGCATTACAAAGAAAAACCCCTCCCGCAAGGGGAGGGGCTTCTGGTTTGTTTTCGAGCAGAGGTTATTTCGCAGCCTCTTCCTTCTTCTCTCTGCTCTCGTCGGCGGTTGCCGCGCCCTTGATTGCGGCGGTTGCCTGACGCCACCACGGCACCTTTGTCTCTTCGGTGCCCTTGCCACCCTCTTCGGTTGACTTGGCATTCTTCCACCAGTAACGGTCTTCGCCTTTTTTCTCTTCCTGTTTCGCAGCGGTCTTGGTTGTGGCGTCCTTGATGTGGCCGAGTTCAACCAGAATCTCACCCCAGCGCTTAATCCCTTCAAGCCTCTTTTCGCGGAGGTCATTGTAGTGATAACCGGCGCTGCGGTTGGTCATCTTCACGAGCGCGAGGCTGGCGTGGTAGCGGATGTTGCGGTCATCGTCATCGAGGAGCTTGAGAAGCGCGGGATAAGCTTCTTCGGCCATGGTATCGCGGAGGATCAGGATGCCGAGGATGCGTACCACGGGGCGGTAGTTGTCGAGCATGGGCAGAACTTCGGGAGCCACGCTCGGGCCCATCTTGATCAGCTCGTCGCGGGCCTTGGCCTGGATGCGGTAATCGCTCGAGACGCTGATGGTGTCGACCAAGGCCTTGACCTCGTCCAGCTGTTCCTTGCTGGCATCCTTGGTGGACTTCTTGGTTTCTACCGCTTCGATCTTTGCTTCGGTTACTTCGGCCTTAGCCTCTTCCTTGACTTCGATCTCTTTCGCTTCGTCATTGCCGTTTGCTTCGATGGCTTCGGTTGTCTCGGCGTCGGCGAGGTCCTGATTGCCGAGGACGGTTTCCTCTTCGGCGGCAACCTGCTTGTCTTCATGGCGCCAGAGTCTGGACCAGAAG
>JAFGWW010000439.1 GCA_016936955.1 Planctomycetota bacterium
ACCGCGTTTATATTCCTGTCCATTATCATCTTCGCCCGCCCCGCCCTTGAAGCGCAACGTGCAGCCGGGATATATACGGACGAACTCGCCCTTGCCGCGTTGTCCAGCGCATTGCTCAGCACGCTGCTCAGTCCGGGCGCCGAGCTTCTTCTCTCCCTCTTCCAGACGTGGAAAAACGAGAGGCAGAATTTCGGAATCCCGGCGAGATCATAAAATGTTTAAACGCAGAATTTCCATCCTCTCATTAATTTACGCGCTGGTCTTCATGCTAATGATCGGAAGGCTGGTCGACCTTCAGATTCTCCATAGCAACGAGTATCGCAATCAGGGAGAGAATAAGCGCACCCGCCTTGTGCAGATACCACCCGTGCGCGGCAGGATTATCGATATCACCGGCAAAACTATCGCAGAAGACAGGCGCAGCTACGATCTCTGGCTGCTTCCTGCCGGAGTCAAGAAAGTCGACGGCAAACGCACGCCAGTAAGCTTTCTGGGTGAGAATATCTCAACCGGACGGATCATCACTGCGGCATCGAGCGAAGGCGGACAGCGCGAGTTTCATGAAAAGCTCATGCTCAAGGACCTCGAGGAAAGCAAACTGGTAAGCAGACTCTCCTCCCTTCTCGGGATGAAGACGGAGGAGGTTGCGAAGAAGATCTTCGACGCCGCTACCGGGAGACTGGCGGGCGACGAGGAAGACCTGCTCGCCCCGCGACCGTGTTTCGAGGATGTAGACTTCAAAGCTTTTCTCGCCATAAAGAGCGAGAAAGAGGATCAGTTCGGCGAGAGAACCTTTGACGCCATCGAACCCAAGATCGGTGCCAAGAGAATGTATCCGGCCGGAGAAGTGATGGGCCATATAACCGGCTACGTTGGCAACCTGACCAAGAAGGAATACACATCTCTGCGCGGCGAATGGGTAAAAGGGGAAGCCGTTCCCGGCAAGGAAATCATAACCCACGAAGGGCACGTATTCTTTGCCCTTGAAGATATGGATCCCAACGATTACGTGGACGACACGGAGGTGGAGCGCTCGATCATCGCCTTACGCGAACGGACGCGAGCGGGCAAGACCATCCACACCGCCGGATATTTTTCCAATGAAATTGTCGGACGCAGCGGAGTGGAGCAGTATTACAATCAGGCTCTGCGCGGCCGCCATGCCCTCCGCCTGCTACGCCTCGAAAAGCCGGATCCCAAAGGCCCGCGCAAACTTGTTGCAGTCGGCAAGCCCGCCCAATCAAAAAACGGTGAGACCATACAACTGACCATCGACCTCGACCTGCAGAAAGACCTCTACAGAATTCTGGAACAGGCGGTCAACCACGACATAAACTGGAGCAGCCGGGTCGCCCCGGAAACGCGCAGCGCCTGTTGCATAATAATGAACGCCAATAACGGCCGCATCGCCGCCATGGTAAGCTATCCCGGATACGACCCCAACACAATGCGCGAAAACTGGGACAAGCTTATGGAAGACCCGCGCAAACCGTTCATAAACAAAATCACACAGGGGCAGTACCCGCCCGGTTCGCTCATGAAACCAATCGTGGCCGTCGCTGCGCTGGACGAGAAGAAAATCGACCTCTCAACCGAGTTCCTCTGCGACGGCGCCATATATCTCGGCAAGAGAAAATACACCTGCATGCACCACCACGGCCACGCTAATGTAATAGAAGCAATTGAAGGCTCGTGCAATATTTTCTTCTACCTCACGGGCAAGGAACTTGGGAACAACCTCATCTACAACTGGTACTGGCGCATGTCCCTCGGCCACCAGACAGGAATAGACGTGGCTGGCGAATATGCGGGGCAGCTGCCATATGAAGCAAAAACCGGATTCCGCTGGCCTCTCGGCAGCACCTACCATATTTCAATCGGCCAGGGACCGATGACCGCCACCCCGCTCCAGATTGCGGTGGCTTACAGCGCCATAGCCAACGGCGGCAACATCGTCCGCCCCCACGTCCGCCTCGACCACTCGCTAGACAACCCGATCAGCGAAATCGCCATCGACAGCGAGGCCCTGCGCATCGTCCGCAAAGGCATGTTTGATGTGGTGCAGGGAAGCCAAGGTACGGCCAGAAGCAAAGACAGCGCCCACATAACAGGACTGAACCTTGCGGGCAAGACCGGATCGGCCGAGCACAAGAAAGGCAGACCCACCCACGGCTGGTTCGCCTGTTACGCGCCTTTCGAAGCGCCGGAGATAGTGGTGGTCGCGCTGGTTCCCGAGGGCGGATACGGCGGCAACAGCGCCGCGCCAATCGTGAAGAAAGCCATCATGCGCTATTTCAATTACCGCGAACCGACCCGCGAGGAGATGGAGGCCGAACCCGTGGTGCCTGAGGTGGACCCGATGGACGACGAGGAGGAAGCGGTTGGCTAAAAAGCGCGTACTCTTTCACCTCGACTGGATCGTATTGCTTGCAACCTTCGCCATCGTCGGCCTTGGGCTGGTATTCCTGCGTTCGGCGTCGCAAATATTTTTCAAACAGCAGTTGATATGGATTTCCCTCGGCGTAGTGGCGATGATCCTGTCCTTTTCCGTCAATTACGAAAAGCTGGTTGAGCGGGCGTACGTAATCTACGGCGGGGTGCTATCGCTGCTGGTTGTTGTCCTGATGATGCCGCCCATAAGAAATGCCCACAGCTGGATCAGGATTCCGGGAATACCCTTCAGCCTCCAGCCGACAGAGCTGATGAAATTCGCCCTCGTCCTCGCCCTCGCCCGGCACCTGCGGCACCGCGAAAACCAGCACCGGCTCAAAGGGCTGATCATGCCATTCGTGCTGACCCTCGTGCCCATGGCCCTGATTCTAAAGCAGCCGGACCTCGGCAGCGCCATCCTTCTACCCTTCCTGCTCTACGGTGTAATTTATGCAAGCGGCGCGCGGGTGTCGCACCTGTTATGCATCGCCGGTTGCGGAGCAGCATCCACCGTTCCAATGTGGATGTTTGTTATGCACGGCTACCAGAAGCGTCGCATTCTCGCCTTTCTCGACCCAGTGAAATATCAGGCGCGGGAAGCCTACCACCTTCTCATGAGCCTTATCGCCATCGGCTCGGGCGGCTTCTTCGGCCAGGGCCTGCACAACGGGCGCATGAACGAACTCGACCTCCTGCCCGACAAGCACACGGACTTC
>JAFGWW010000440.1 GCA_016936955.1 Planctomycetota bacterium
CGAACGCAACCAGGAATATTTCGCCCGCAACGGCGAACCCGGCATGGGCAACAACCGGCACGGCAAATCGGCCGATGATGTAACCATAACCGTCCCCGTAGGCACCCAGGTTTCGTGCAAGGGCGAGGTCCTTTTCGACTTTACCTCGGACGGTGAAACCTTCGTGGTGGCCAAAGGCGGAAAGGGCGGCTTCGGCAACAGCCGCTACGCAACTTCCGTAAACCAGATGCCCGACGAATATACGGAAGGAGAAGACGGCGTCTCACTCAAACTCCGCCTCGAGCTCAAACTTATCGCCGACGTGGGGCTTCTTGGTTTTCCAAACGCCGGGAAGAGCACCCTTCTCTCGCGCCTCTCCGCGGCAAGGCCGAAAATCGCCGATTATCCCTTCACCACCATGCAGCCCCAACTCGGCATCGTCTCCAGCGGCTACGGACACGAGCTGGTCATGGCCGATATCCCGGGCATTATCGAAGGCGCCGCCGACGGTGCGGGCATGGGTGTGGAATTCCTGCGCCACGTCGAACGCTGCCGCATCCTACTCCACCTCGTCAACCTCTGCCCCATCGACGGAACCTATCCGCTGGATAATTTTCATGCAATCAACAAGGAGCTGAAGAACTTCAGCCCTGTCCTCGCCTCGAAACCACAATTGGTGGTTGGCAACAAGCTTGATCTCACCGGCTCGGATGATGCTCTTGAATGGTTACGGGATGAGATTGACGCCCCGGTTCTTGGAATCAGCGCCGTCACCGGCGAGGGCCTGAAAGAACTCACCCGCGAACTGTTCAAACTCCTTGAGCAGCACCCCAGAGCCGTGTAGCATATGCGACCAAGAGAACACAGATAAAACACGCATAAATATGCATAAATTGACGCGCAAGAGATTTTAATTAGCCGATTTAAAATATTTCCGGAATAAGTTGATTTACTTTTCATTCTATAAAAGTATAGTAATATTTACTCACCTTTGGTTCACACACATTTAATTTTGTAGCTCCCGCATCTACTGATTAACATCCTCGATAAAGGTTCTTCGGCAGCGCTTTTCTGCATTCCCACCATGCAGAAATTGCAGCAGCAGAATGACATTTGCACAAAGTGCTATAGGGCATGGGCATAACCATATAGCTTTCTGTATTGTGAATGACATCACAAAGAGTTGTCAGTTTTGACAGTTAGGCATACTTGCTTTTCGGAGATTAAACTCGTGGCAGTTTTTAGAAATTTAGAAAAATGGCGTATGCCCAATACACATGATGAAGTAAAGATATTGGAGCCCATTTTCTTGCGCCGCGCCCATAGGTAGATAAAGGGATTTGACAATCGGTTTTTTTGCACTATTTTGTAGTAAAGACTTTTCTATCAATAAAAGGGATAGGGCAATCACGGAAAATCATGTATTTCCGGGACAGAATACAGTATGAATAGCAAGAAGAACAGCGAACTGTCATTTTTGGATAACAATAGTACGGCGAGCAACGCCGACAATCCCAATTTGACCATACCTCAACAGGACAAGGTGAGCGAACCCCTGCGTGAGATTCACCGCAGAGGCTCGATCGGCATTCTCGCCTGCGGGCTTGTCCACGATTTCAAGAACGTTCTTACTGTGATCCTGGGGCAGGCTCAAATCGCCATGGAGGATGCGGACGCCGAAGTAAAGGACAGGCTTTCAAAGATCATCGATGCCGCGCGCCGTGCGGCCGACCTCTCGAACCGCCTTCTCCACGCAAGCCACCCCGGGCTCAAGGACGCGACGGCTGAAAATCTCTGCAACATGACCCAGGACACACTCAAGATACTCAACGCCACCTACTACGAAAAGGTCTGGTTCACCTCCGATATGCCGGAGACCCCGATTTACGCGAAGATTGTCCCGAGCGAATACAATCAGATTCTCTCAAACCTCTGCATCAACGCGGCGGATGTGACCCCATATGGCGGAAAAGTTCATGTTACCATTAAAATGGCAACTGGCGATGGCAACGCCACCCCCGTTGAGGATGAGACCTCACTTCCGATGGCTGTACTTTCGGTAAAGGATAGCGGCCCCGGCCTGGACAAAAGCCAGTTCGACAAGATCTTCGACCATTTCTACACCACCAAATCAAACGGCACCGGCCTCGGGCTATCAATCGTCAAGGAACTTGCCGACAAAATCGGAGGTCATGTTGAATTGGAGTCAAACCCCGGGGCAGGAACCGAGTTCAGAATCTTCATCCCCATCTGCAACCGCGTGGACAGCCAGGCCCCGCAGGTCAGCCGCACACCAAAAGGTTCCGGCGAAACAATTGCTGTGATCGACCCAAGCGACGACATCCTCGACATGATGGGCACAATCCTCACCACTTACGGCTTCAAGCCCATACTCGCCTCGGACGCGTCATCCATGAAAAAAATATGCTCTGTTCCCGACTGCAAGCCCTCGGTCGTAGTAATGGACACCTGCTTTCTCCGCAAAACCGACCCCGACCTGATCGACGAGGAAAAGTGCGCATATAACGGCATCCCCCTAATCCTGCTGACCACCTCCGGCGCCGGATTGCCGAACGCGTCACAACTTCCCGGCAACAACGGGCTGACCATAATCGACAAGCCATTCTCGATCGAGGAAATAATCAGCGCAATTCAGAAAGCCCTTCACGCCAAGCATTCTTGACCTGCAACATAAAATCCCATACCCTTTATCCCCTGATTTTCATAGACCCAGCAAAAACGGATTAAGCATGGATATATTATCTCTCGAGACCGGCTCCTTCGTGGTCAACTGTTATATAATTGCCGATGAAAACTCGAAGACCTGCGCTGTCATCGACCCCGGCGGCGACGGGGACATGATAATCGAAGCAATCGAATCCACCGGGCGCGCGCCGGAAATAATCCTCATAACCCACTGCCACTTCGACCACCTCGGCGCCCTCATGGAACTGCGCGAGCACTACCCCGACCTCAAGACCGGCTGCCACGCGATCTGCGGAGAGCGCATCGGCGAACCGCGCCACAACCTCAGCGTACTCATCGCGGGCGAGGCGATCAGGCTTCCCGCCCCCGATATCGTCTTTGAAGACGGCGAGACTTTCACTGCCGGAGTACTGGAGATAACCGCAATCCACCTCCCCGGCCATTCCCCCGGCCACCTGCTCTTCCACGTACCGTCGGAGGAGACGGTCTTCGTGGGCGATGTGGTCTTTGCAGGAAGCGTCGGACGCTCCGACTTCCCGGGGGGCGACCATGATGCGCTTATAAGCAACATCAAGCGCGTCCTCGGCTCCCTCCCGGCCGACGCCATACTCTACCCCGGCCACGGCCCGGCCACCACGGCAGGCCGCGAGCTTGCCCACAACCAGTTTCTCATATAGGAAACGGAAGATGGATACCCCGGACATGGCAAGGAAAACCGAAACGCGCCTCCTTCTCTGGGGGATGCTCCCGCTCTGCCTCGCCATGTTTCTCTCGTGGCGCCCAGTAGTCTCGGGCGATATCTGGATGCACCTCGCCACCGCGCGCGAGATGGTAAACACCGGTTCGATCCCGCACACAGCCCCCTTCCTCTACAATACAGATGAAAAGACTCCCTTCATCAACCATTCGTGGGGCATGCAGCTTATCTTTTACGGAGCTTACTCTCTCGCCGGCGTCGACGGCCTTATCGCCACCCTCGCCGCCTTCACCGGCATTACCGCATTGCTGCTTTACTCCTACGCAGTCGAACGCGGCGCCTCTCCCGCAACCGCCGCCATAACCTCCGCCGCCATTTTCACCATCGCCTCGCGTTTCCTGATTACGCGCCCCCTCATCATCGCGCCCCTGATCTCGGCCGCGATGCTTCTTCTGCTGCTGAAGCCAACCCGCGCGCGAGTACTCGCCTCGCTCGGATTGCTCGTGCTGTGGGCAAACATGCACGCAAGCTTTCTCCTCGGCATCGCAATCATGTTTATAATCGCCGCGGAATGGTCGATATCTTCGCGCCTGCTCCTCACCGAACAATCAGAATCCGGCAAGGAGGGCAAGATGCTCTGGGCCGCAGCCCTCGCCTCCCCCCTCCTCTGCCTCCTCAACCCGAACGGCACGGGACTTTACAAATACGTATACGACATCCAAAACCTCACCTGGATTCACGACACCATCCTTGAGTGGATGCCGCCGGACTGGGGCAGGACTTCAAGCGTCAATTTCCTTGCCGCATCCATACTGGTGATCGCCCTGAACCTCGCCGCCATAATAAGCAGACGCAAAGTCGCCCTCGCGCCTCTCGCGCTTTTCGCTCTTCTCTTCTGGCAGTCTTTCGATGCGCGGCGCTTCATGCTTAACGCAAGCCTGATCGCAATCCCCGTAGCCGCCGTCGCGGTCAGTGCGATTCTCGAATCCATGAACAGAGCCGGGCGCGCTGTGGTTAATATCGTTCTCGCCGCCATTCTCGCGGCGCTCGTAATCGGCACCTTCCCCTCCTCCCGCAGCGTGGAACCGGAAGGGAATATCAACAAGCGCTACATCCCGGTTAAGGCGACCGAATTTATCAAGGCCCAAGGAATAACCGGTAATATCGCCAACACCCCCTATTCCGGCGGCTATTTGCTCTGGGCATGTCCCGAGGTAAAACCCGCCACCGACGGACGCTGCCTTGTCAACAATCCACAAAC
>JAFGWW010000049.1 GCA_016936955.1 Planctomycetota bacterium
ACGGCGGTCATGGCGGTCTTCGCGATGGTCCCGCACGTCCTCGCGACGGTCATGCCTGTCTTCCGCCCGGTCACGCACGTCCTCACGGTGATCGCGTACATCTTCGCGGCGGTCGCGGACATCTTCCCGCCTGTCCCTGGGGCCGCCATCATGGCGCGCATCAAAGAAATCTTCCCTGCGGTCACGGACATCTTCGCGGCGGTCGGCTACATCCTCACGCCTGTCGCGGACGTCTTCCCGGTTATCGCGCACATCCTCGCGGCGGTCATGGCGGTCTTCCCGGTGATCCCTGACATCTTCCCGGTCACCACGATGTTCACGCTCCCGCCCTTCACCATAATCCGGGCGTTCCCGATCTCCGCGCCCTTCTCTATTACGCTCGACTTTGCGCTGGTGTCTTCCGCCTTCTCCGCCATACGCCTCTATTCCACTGAAAACAACCGCAAGACCCAATAATGTCGCCAGAGTGATTTTAATGAGTGTCATGTCTTTTTCCTCCCGTGTCTTATGAAAATCTTTCCTTAAACAGAATAGATAAAGACAACCTCCGTACCAGAATCGAGCGCACAGGGACAAAAGCCATAACAGCTTTACCACACTTGGCTTAAAAACAATCGCGCCATCCATGCAGGGAAAAGAAAGACGCCTGCGGGTAGGATTACCACACACGGCCGGTTTGGGCTGTGGGGGAAATAACCACACGGCAGAAAGGGACGCTTCACTCGGCGATCCTGTGGGTTGAGAAGATGAGGGGCCAAGTTAATGAGTTTTTCATGATTGACAGGACCGGGGGGTGGATTATAATGCATTCCATACTTATATTAATTATCCAATAATATCCTTTTGAACCCCTAAATCCAGTTTTCTGAAAGGCAGCAAACCGTCTTAGTTTATTCGGGAGAGAATTTATCGTTCTCGTACGGAAGCAACCCTTCCAATTAATCTGTTATCATACTCCCGGGCCATAAGACCATAAGCCTTTTGTTCAGAAGCCATTAGCCGGATTTCAAAATCCGGCAAGCCGGGGTGTATTCTGTGGGTCAAATCTACGCAGTATTCAGAAATACCATTCTAGAGACCGTGCGCCAGCCGGTCTACGGGCTTGTTATTACCATTTCATGCGTAATAATCGCAACCTCCCCCGCCCTTGCCGCACATATATATACTTTCGGCGCAGGCAGCGGGCTTGAGAAGCCTGCGGAGAGAATGATCGCCGATCTGGGACTGGCCACAATGCTCCTCTCGGGGCTGATTCTGGCCGTATTCTCCACCGCGAGCGTTATCAGCAAAGAGGTTAGCAACAAGACCGCCCTCACCGTCCTCTCCAAAAAGGTCAGCCGGACCGCCTTCGTCTTCGGAAAATACTTCGGCGTGGCTACCGCAATCACCCTCGCCACCCTTACTAATACATTCATGATCCTGCTCACGATCCGCATGGGCGCGGTGGTATCCGTCTCCGACCCCCTAGACTGGGGCGTAATTATCGGGATGATTTTGGTTCCGCTGGTGGCGGTACTTATCGCCACGGCTCGGAATTATTTCCGCGGCCGCCCGTGGATCGGCGCATATACGCTCTCATTCATCGCAGGTATATTCCTTATCTTTTGCGTATTCTCCATGTTCGACAAGAATTACACATTCGTATTCATCCCCGCTGATAGAATCCACAGCGAGGAAGAGCTTGCGAGCTACGAGCATGAAGAAAAGGCGACCACAACCTACGACTGGGACATTGCCAAGGCGGCATTCCTTACCATTCAGGCCGTGCTCATCATGGCCGGAGTTTCGGTTGCCGCGAGCACGCGGGTAGAGACGGGAGGGAATTTTCTCATCTCCGCCATTGTCTTTATCGGGGGGCTTACGAGCGAATATTTCCAAGGGTTATCCATCACGCACAGGTGGCCGCTAGCGTTGCAATCGCTCTCGAAGCTATGGTTCACGCTGGTGCCGAACCTGCAGAGCTTCTGGATGAGCGACGCCATCACAAGAGAAAGAGCAATACCATTTGATTATATAATGTCTGTCAGCGCATACAGCCTGTGCTATATCATGGCCATGCTGTTCCTGGCGGCTTTCCTGTTCCAGAAGAGGGAGATATCATGACCTCGTCACCGAGTCAAGGCAGCGACAAGAGGATCGAACCAAAACGCGCGGAGATGGTCGCTATCGGCGGGCTTGTCCTGCAGGCATTCGCAACGCTCATCATCGCCATACTCGCCAGCTTCAGCGAGTCCTCTGCGCTGGGGGTAATATGGAAGCAATCGGCTATCGGCATCTTTTTCTGGCTGATTACATGGCTGCACCTGCGCATGAGAAGATCGGCCCGCGAAGAGGTGCTCGATCTTCAGGAAGCCGAAAAGCGCAGGCGCAATCAGGGTGTGGAAGCCCTCTTCGAGGATAACGAGAAGGGGCTTGCGGAGCGCAACCTCTCCCACATGGACAGGTACATCGCCCCCGCGGCGAGCCTGCTGCTCTCCTTCTTTCTCATCGGGCCCCTTGTATATGTCCTGGGCCGCTACGCCTTCATGGGCATCAGCGTTTTCGACACCATCGGCGCATACCGCCCGGTAAACAGCGAATACGCCCTCGTCTCGGCCGCGTTCTGCATCTGCATCTCCCTCGGCCTTTTCCTGATGGGAACCTACGCCTCCGGCCTCAGCCGCGAGACAAACTTCGCCCTTCTCAGGGCTGGCGCAGGCTACATGCGCACCACCGCTCTCTTCCTTTTCGCAACCGCTATCGCCCTCGCAATCACCAACCGCGGTTGGCTCTCGATCTGGCCCGACCGCGCGGTCATGGTTATCGTAATTGTCTGGATGACCTTGCAGACGGCAGAGATTGTCTCCAACTTCATCTTCGACTTTTACCGTCCGCGCATCGCCGGGGTGGAGTCGCGCCCGGCGTACGACTCGCGCCTCTCCGGCCTCTTCGCCGAGCCGCAGGGCATCTTCCGCACCTTCTCCCACACCATGGACTACCAGTTCGGGTTCAAGGTTTCGGAAACGTGGTTCTTCCGCTTCCTTGAGAAGGCATTCGCCCCGCTTATTCTTATCCAGCTCTTTACATTTTATATGCTGACCTGTTTTGTCGTGGTCGCTCCCGGCGAGGTTGCCATAATCGAGCTCTGGGGCGCGCCGCGCGGGGTATCCGACCTTCCCGCCCAGGACGCCGACTGGGACAAGCTCAGCAAGCCGCTCGAAGCACGCCTGCACCTCAAGCTGCCGTGGCCAATCGAGACTTACAAAATCATCAAGCGCGACCAGATCAGGACTATCCACGCCGGGTTCGAGGCGGTGAGTGGGTACGAAGCCCTCCATATCGCCAACGAACTGGCGGGCAAGACCGTAAGCTGGGACCAGGAGCACGTCAAGGGCGAGTACAAATACCTCATGCCACTGCCGCAGGAGATGCGCAGCGGCGGCTCCCTTCCGGAAGAGGCGGCCAAGGCGAGCACCGCCAAGCGCCCGGATAATGTACTATTCCTCTCCGGCACCTTCTCCATCGACTACCGCATCGGCGACAAGAAGGGAGACGTGTACCGCTTCGCCTACCGCCACCAGAACCCCGAAGAGACACTGCGCAATCTTTTCGAGAGCGAGATCACGGCATACATGGCGGGCGCCCAGTTCTGGGACCTCATGATCAAGAATCCGGAAGAAGCGCACAAGCGCATCCGTGCCGGCCTCCAGAGCGCCGCAGACAGGGAGGGCATGGGCGTCAGCATCATGAACGTCTTTATCCAGAACATCCACCCGCCGGTTGGCGACGTGGGCAAGTCATATCAGGAGGTTCTCGCTTCGCGCCAGAAGACCAAGGGCCTCATCTATGACGGCGAGATCGAGCAGAAAAAAATCCTCGGCCTCATGGAGAGCCAGGAGAACGGTATTCTCTCCAAAGCCGAATCATACAAGGTTCGCCGCGAACTCGTGGCCTCCGCCGAATCGCTCCGCTTCGAAAACCAGATCAGGGCATATCTCGCCGCGCCCGAGGTATATAAGGCAAGGCTCCGCCTGCAGGCGATCGAGGAGGGAATCGGCGACAAGCCCCTCACCGTGCGCCCCTCCAGCATGGACGTCTGGTTCGACATGACCAAGCTCCCCGACATGGAGACCATGGAGATACAGAAGGGCGTGGCCAAGGCGGTCAAGGATAAATAAGTTTATTAATACATTGATATAGAGGACGGAAAGATGGAAGAGAACAAATACAAACAGAACTTCTGGACCTTGGCGACTGCGGTTGCCCTTATCGCAATGCTTGCGATCTACACCCTCTGCTTCACCGTGCAGGCGGGAACCGTAGGCGTAGTCAAGACCCTTGGCGGCATCAGCAAGGTCGAGACCAAGCCAAACATTTATTTCAAGGCGCCATGGCCCATCCAGTCGGTCGTGCCGGTCGACACCCGCACGCGCCTCCTGCTTATCAAGGGCAAGGAGGAGCTGACCGCCGATGAGTTCAACCTCATCAGCGAGCTGACCGTGGGCTGGGACGTATCCGACCCCGCCCTCTTTGTGACCCGCCTTGAAAATTCCGAGGCGAAGGCGGAGGAACTTCTGCGCAGCCGCATAACCGACGCCCGCATGCGCACCACCCACAGCATCCGTCTGGGCGACATCATCAGCACCAAGCCCGACCAGCCCAAGAATTTCGCCTCCTTCGAGAAGCAGATCCTCGATATCGTACAGGCCAGCCTTCCACAGGACAAGGAAGACAAGAACAATTACGGCATCAACGTCCGCTACGTAAGGGTCAAGCGCCTCGCTTTCCCGGCCAACGTAACCGAGGCCATCTTCGAGACCATGAAGAAGGAACGCAAGCGCCTCTCCGACAAGTATCTGGTAGAGGGCGAGAACGATGCCAAGATCATCGTCCAGAATGCCGAGCGCGAGCGGGACCAGAAACTCGCCGAGGCCGAGGCGCAGGCCATC
>JAFGWW010000441.1 GCA_016936955.1 Planctomycetota bacterium
ATCGACGAAGCTGCGTCGATGATCAAGGCGAAATTCTCCACCGCGCCGGTTGTCGGCATTATCCTCGGAACCGGTCTCGGCAACCTTGCCCGCCGTATCGACAATGCGGTCGAAATCCCATACTCCGATATCCCCAACTTCCCGGTTTCTACCGTACAGAGCCACGCGGGCCAGCTTGTCTGCGGTTTCCTTAATGGCAAGCCGGTCGTGGCCATGGAAGGCCGCTTTCATTATTATGAAGGCTATACGCTCGACCAGGTAACCTTCCCCGTCCGCGTCATGAAGGCTATCGGGGCCAAGGGGCTTATCGTTACCAACGCCTGCGGCGGCATGAATCCCCAGCATGAAAAAGGGGACATCATGATTATCGAGGATCATATCAACCTGATGGGCTTAAATCCCCTCATCGGTCCCAACGACGAGTCTCTCGGCCCGCGCTTCCCCGATATGATCGAGCCTTACGACCAGAAGATCCTGCGTCAGGCCGAGGATATCGCCATGCGCAAGGGTATCCGTACCCAGCGTGGCGTTTATCTCGCCGTGACCGGTCCGTGCCTTGAGACGCGCGCGGAGTATAAGTTCATGAGAATGATCGGCGGCGACGCGGTCGGTATGAGCACCGCCCCCGAAGCAATAGTCGCAGTCCATGCCGGACTCCGTGTCCTCGGCATGGGGGTTATTACCGATATATGCCTGCCCGATGCGCTCGAGCCGGTAAAAATAGATGAGATTATTGCTGTGGCCAATGGTGCGGGGCCGAAACTGGAAGAGATTATTGTCGATGCTGTGGCGGAGGTTGAGTGGTGAACAATAACAGAATAACCGAATACTTCAAGATTTGCTCGGGTTTGATTGCCCTTGTTCTGGCGGTTGCTGGTTGCAGCGAGGATAGCGCCAAGACCGATGGCGCGAAGGTCGAACGCAAGTCTGCCGAGAGGATGTATGCCGAACGCATCATGCCGAAGGCCGAGGATATGGGCATCGAGTGCAGCGAGATCGAGCGCGCGGTCGTTGCCTATACCATGTACAAGAAATATGATCGCAAGGCTGGCGAAGGGGAGAAGATCCCCAGCTTCAGCGAGAAGGCAAAAAAGCTTGTCGGCTCGAAAGGCCCCTGCAAAATCTGCAGCGCCGTGGCTTATGAGATCAAGTCAGAAAACGGCGGCAAGCCGGTTATCGCCACTTACATGTTCCAGAGCTACCGCGCCTTGCCTCTTGACGCTGCCGACAATCTTCCGCAGGGTGACGGCCGGGAGTGGATCCTGGGCGAGGACGGCATCGCGATCGGCAAGGTCATGAAGAAAAGCGAAGTCCTCTCCACCCACGTTGAAAAGAAGGAAGCAGCGGCCGCAGCCGAGAGTACTCAAGCTGCCAGTGAGGATAAAGAAAAGGCCGATACCCAAGCGAAGCCTGAGCAGCCTGAAGAGAAAGCCGTTGTCGCTGATGCTGTCGTTGACAGCGAGGATACAGAAAAAGTTAATGAGAGCAAAGACGCCACTGTTGCGCAGTCCGATGTTGACTCTAAAAAGAAAACGGACGACAGCGAATCCGTGAAAGAAGGCGAAGAACAAAAAGAAAACGTTGCCAACGCCGACGCCAAGGATAACAAGGCCGAGGATGTTAAGGAAGAAACTAAAGAACAGGCACCGGTTGTCGCAGTCACCGAGCCCAAGGCTGAGACTAAGGAAGAAGCCGCCAAGCCGGTCAGTGTGGATGGCGGAACCGAAAAGAGCGATAGCGATGATCAGCCGATGGTCTTTCTGGCGGCGCAGGGCCTTGTGGTTGAGGTTTCTGCGGGGAAGGACGTGACCGAAGCCGAGCTTGATACGGTGCTTGCCTCCATCCGCAAGAAGATCGCAGTCGAGGCGGAAGCGGAGAAGAAAATCCGCGACGAAATCGCGAGCCGTCACGGCAGCGGCAAGAAAGAGGTTAAGCTAGAGCAGAAAGCAAATCCTGGCCTCGACATATACTGGAACCTGCTCGATATGGCTATGGGTAACCTGTACAGGGAAAAGTTCTAATACCAGTTTTAAGCAGCATGTTTACAGGAAAGAGGCACCACTAAATCATGAGCAAATTCAAACCCGTTGAGCGGGATATCAACTTTCCGGCAACCGAAGAGGTATGGCTGAACTTCTGGAAAGAAAACGACATCTTTGAAAAGCAGCTTGCCCAGAGCAAAGCCCGGGCGAAAGCGAGCGGCAAGCCTACCTATGTATTTTACGAAGGTCCGCCGACCGCCAACGGCATGCCCCACCCCGGCCACGTCTTGACCCGCGTGGTCAAGGACCTCTTCCCCCGCTTCCGCGCCATGCAGGGCTATGACGTCCCGCGCAAAGCCGGATGGGATACCCACGGCCTGCCCGTAGAGGTGGAAGTCGAGAAAACCCTCGGCTTCGACGGAAAGCACGACGTAGAGAAATACGGCGTCGAGCCTTTTGTCAAAAAGTGCAAAGACTCGGTTTTCAAATATTCAGAGGCTTGGCGTACACTCACCGAGCGTATTGCTTTTTGGGTCGATCTTGATGATCCATATGTAACGTTCCATCAGAGCTATATTGAAAGTGTGTGGTGGAGCCTCAAGCAGATTTGGGATGCAGGCCTAATTTATCACGGAGCCAAGATTGTGCCGTGGTGTACCCGTTGCGGAACCGCTCTTTCAAGTCAAGAGGTAGGGCAGGGATATAAGGAAGTGGAGGATCCCTCCGCCTTCGTCGCTTTCCGCTCCAAAGAAGATGCTAATGTTCTGTTCCTTGCTTGGACCACAACCCCATGGACGCTTCTATCTAACGTTGCCCTCGCCGTGGGAGCTGACTTCGATTACGACTACGTTAAGGTGGGCGACGAGACGCTGGTAATGGCCTCTGCCCTGCGCGAAAAGGCCATGGGTAAGGTCGAACACGAGGTCGTGAAAACCGTAAAGGGTAGCGAACTCGTGGGCCGGGAGTACGAGCAACTCTTCAAATATGCCGAGGTTGATAAACCCGCTTTCCGTATTGTGGCTGGCGACTTTGTCGGGCTTGATGCCGGTTCCGGCATTGTCCATATCGCCCCCGCTTTTGGTGAAGACGACTACCGCATCGGACAGGAGAACGACCTCCCGACCATAAACGTGGTCCGTCCCGACGGCACATTCATGGATGTAGTCGAGCCGTGGAAAGGTGTCTACGTCAAGGACGCTGACAGGCTTATCCTCAAGGAACTCAAAGAGCGCAACCAGCTTCTCAAGAGCGAACGTTACAAGCACGATTATCCCTTCTGCTGGCGTTGCGACAGCCCTCTCCTCTATTATCCGCGCCCGGCATGGTATATCCGCACCTCTCAGTTCAAGGATAAGCTTGTAGAGAATAATCGCCAGATAACTTGGCATCCCGAACACATCAAGGAAGGGCGCTTTGGTAATTTCTTGGAAGGAAATGTCGACTGGGCCCTCTCTCGCGAACGCTTCTGGGGCACGCCGCTCCCGATCTGGACGTGCGTCGACTGCGGCCACCAGACCGCTGTGGGCAGCGAGGCCGAACTGCGCGATCAAGCTTACGACCGCGAAAAGCTTCCCGAGCAGGTCGAGCTCCACAAGCCTTACGTCGACAATGTCGAACTCGTCTGCGCGAAGTGTGACGGCCGCATGAAGCGAGTGCCAGAGGTTATCGATTGCTGGTACGACAGCGGCTCCATGCCTTTTGCGCAGTGGGGTTATCCCTACAAAGAAGGGAGCGAGGATAAACTCCGCGCCGCCCTTCCTGCCGATTTTATCAGCGAAGCTATCGACCAGACCCGTGGCTGGTTCTACTCCCTGCTTGCCATCTCGACCATGCTCAAGGAATGCGCCCGCATCAAGAGCGAGAAGGGGGAAGAGCTCGGCGGCCTTGCTCCGTGGAACGAACTCGACTATCCGCTTCCCTACAAACGCTGTCTGGTTCTCGGGCTGTTGCTTGCCAAGGACGGGCTCAAGCTCTCCAAGTCGAAGAAAAACTATCCCGACCCCTTCGAGGTTTTCGAGAAGGAAGGCGCCGACGCCATGCGCTGGTTCTTCTATTTCTCGAACAACCCCTGGACCTCGACACGCTTCTTTGAGGAGGGGATCCGCGAGGCGCAGAAGGATTTCCTCATTCGCCTGCGCAACGTATTCTCTTTCTTCGTTATCTACGCGAACATCGACGGCTTTGATCCCACAGCCGGGCTTTCCGGATTGGATAAGCTTACCCCGGAATCCTTCTCCGGCGCGGAATCATATGTGCCTCTTGAAAAGAGGTCGCTCCTCGATCGCTGGATGATTTCCAAGCTCGAAAGCGCCACTGCCGAGGCCACGAAAAACCTTGAAGAGATGAATATTCTCCTCGCCGCGCGCAGCCTTTACGATCTGGTCGACATGCTCTCCAACTGGTTCGTTCGCCGCAGTCGCGATCGTTTCTGGAAGAGCGAGAAGAACGAGGCGAAGTGGGCAGCTTACTGGACCCTTTACGAATGCCTTACCCGTATCAGCCTGCTTATCGCTCCCTTCACGCCGTACATGGCGGAAGAGCTTTACCAGAAACTGGTGAAGGATATCTGGGGCGATAGCATGCCCCTCAGCGTCCACCTTTGCGAGTGGCCGGTTGTCAACGACGGCTCAATCGATCTGGCAGCCGAGACGCAGATGGATATGGTGCGCGAGATCGCTTCCCTCGGCCTGGCCGCCCGCGCCGCCGAGAAGCAGAAAGTGCGCCAACCTCTCGCGCAGGCGGTTATCATCCTCTCCGAGGAGAGTGTGAAAGATAGCGTAAACGAACTCGCAGGCGTGATTCGCGAGGAGATCAACGTAAAGGAGATCGTCTTCGCCCATAACGCGGCCGATTACGTGGACTATACGGTCAAACCGAATTTCAAGGCTCTGGGACCCAAGCTCGGAAGCAATGTTAAACTATGCGCCGGCGCTCTTGCAAAAGCCGACAGCAAGACTGTCGTCGAGGCGATCCAGAACGAAGGGCGTTACGTGATCGAACTGAACGGCGAGAGTGTCGAACTTAATTCCGATGAACTTGATGTCCGCATCTCCGCCAAGGAGGGCTTCGCCGCAGCTAGCGGGCGCGGGGTCGTGGTCGTTCTCGACACTAGCGTAACTCCAGAGCTTGAGCTCGAAGGTCTGGCGCGCGAGGTGGTCAACCGCATCCAGAATATCCGCAAGGAACTCGACCTCGCCTACGAGGCGCGCATCTCGGTTCGCCTTGAGGGGCAGGGCAGGGTGCTTGAAGCGGCGGAAAAGCAT
>JAFGWW010000442.1 GCA_016936955.1 Planctomycetota bacterium
ACGAAAAACTCGCGGGGCCGGAGATCTGCGCCATCGACGACGATCTGCGCGACTACCGCATCCTCATCCATGCGTTCAAAAACGCTGGCTACGATTACGCCACCCTGCGCTGCGACAGCGGCTTCGCCTTTCCACGGGCGGAGCAGGCACACAAGGACAGCGTCTCGATCAACGAAGGCTGTATGATCCACGACCGCGAATCATTTGAAAAGCTCAACTGGCCCGACCCCGACGCCTACGACTATACGGGCTACGAGAGGGTGAAGAAAATCCTGCCCGAAGGGATGAAGCTTATCATCCACTCCCCCTGCGGCACGCTGGAGAACGTGGTTCGCCTCGTGGGTTACGAAAACCTCTGCTACATGGTTCTCGACGAACCCGACCTTGCGCAGGATGTCTTCGACGCCGTGGGTTCGCGCCTTTACGGCTTTTACAAAAACGCCATCTCCTACCCCACAGTGGGCGCGGCCATCGTGAATGACGACTGGGGCTTCAACACCCAGACCATGCTCAGCCCCGCTGACATGCGCAAATATGTCTTCCCGTGGCACAAGAAGATAGTCGAGCTGATCCATGCCAACGGCAAACCCGCGATCCTTCACTCGTGCGGCAACCCGACGCAGATCATCGACGACGTGATCGAGGACATGAAATACGACGGCCGCCACTCGTACGAAGACAACATCATCCCCGTGGAGGAGGCGTACAAACGCTGGGGCGACCGCATTGCAATCATGGGCGGGATCGACGTGGACTTTATCTGCCGTTCGAGCGAAGAGGAGATCACCGCCCGCGGGCGGAGGATGTTCGAGCTTGCGGAAAAGGGCGGTTACGCCCTCGGCACTGGCAACAGCGTGCCCGAGTATGTGCCCGACGAAAAATATCTCGCCATGATCCGCGCGGCGGTCGATTCGGAATGTGCGGCACTGGCCTGAGTATGGCGGCATAGAAAATTTTAGAAAGTTCTTATAAAATCGGCACGCGCCCTTGTCGACACCGCAAGGCGTGTTATAATCCCTGCGCTTCAAGCCCGCAAACCATGGTCGGGCGCAGGGAGAAGCCGGAGATGGCGACACCTATTTTACTGATGGTCGTTACCGGGTGCATGTGGTCGGCGCTGGGCGTGGTAATGCTCACGGTCAACCGGCGCGGCATCCCGGCAGTCGATTACTACGGCCTCGGCGCCCTCGCCGCCGTCTTTACCTCCCTCGCCACCCTTGTCCGCTGGGACCAGATCAATTGGCTCGATCCGCGCCTTATGCACATGGCGTTCTACCTTGTTGGCGGCGGCATAATCAACAGCATCGCCCAGGTGATGATAATCGTCAACCTCGGACGGGGCCCCAAAGCCCCGATCTGGGCGATCTCGCAGTCTGCCATGGTCATCCCCTTCCTGACCGGCCTTATCGCCTTTGACGAAAGACTGTCAGCAGCCGGCGGTGCGGGGATTTTGCTCCTCCTCTTCGCCCTCGCCATACTAGGACAGCCGAAAAAGAGAATAACCGAAAACCAGGAGCAGAGCACGGCAAGCAACTGGTTCCTCTTCGCGGCAGCAACCATGATCCTGCTAGGGATCAGCCAGGCTATCGTCGCCCTTCCATCACGCTGGGAAAACTTCAGCGATTCGGGCAACCTCCGCACGCCGCTCACGTGCTTCGGAAGCTTTATCGGCATGACCATGGTCAAACTCGGGCGCAGGAAAAATTACAGCCTTGACGGCATCGGCCTCTGCGCCTGCTTCGCGGTTCTGGCCACCCTCTCCTACTGGCTTCTCTTCAAGGCGATGGACCTTCTCGCCCTCGTCCAGATGACGGGCATCGCCTTTCCCCTCGGGATCGGAACCTGCATCACAGCTTTCTCCGTCTACACATGGATCGTGGAAAAAGTCCCGATCGCGAAACGCGAAGTTTTCGGTGTACTCTGCACCGTCGGCGGGATAGCCCTGATGTCCTGCTCTTCCGCCCCCAAGGAGGAGAAGGCAAAAGCCTTCGAAATAGACCAGCGCCCTGCCGATCTTGAGCAGTCACGCATAAAGGCCGAATCCAGCTACAGCACCGACGAGGAGCGGGGGCATATCGACGGCGTTCGCGTTGAAGGTGAATTCACCCATTCACTTTTCAAAGGCTCGGATAAAGACCACCTCGCAAACAACATCGTCTTTTCCAATCTGACCAGCAAGGGCAAGGCCATAACCTCACTGGATCAACTCAACGCCACCCGCGAGAACTGCGGAAGCATCACGCTTAAACCTTGATGCGAAAATAGCCTTCCATTCACACACAACCCCGACATAACGGTTTCACATGCATTATCGGTCGCCCGCAAGAACCATAACTTCGGCAGATCAGGCCACATCTTCGACAACCTCCGCCATGGCCAGGACGATCTGTCGTGATATAATTAATAACTGAAGCCCGAAACCGCCGTTCCATCAAACAAGGACAAATCATGCGCATACTTTACATCGACATCGACTCACTCCGCCCCGATCATCTTGGCTGTTACGGTTACGGACGCGACACATCCCCCACCATCGACAGGCTTGCCGCGCAGGGAAAGCGCTACACAAACTGCTTCACTTCGGACGGCCCGTGCATGCCGAGTCGGGCAGCGCTTTTCAGCGGACGTTACGGAATCGCCACCGGCGTCGTGAGCCATACTGGCTGCCGCGCCGAGCCTTTCCCCGCCGACCGCTCACGTCCTTTCCGCCCA
>JAFGWW010000443.1 GCA_016936955.1 Planctomycetota bacterium
GTCACTAGCCAAAAATACCGCCAGGTTTGCGATATCATCCACCTCGCATCCCCTGCCAAGAGGAACCCTGCTGCGGTAATGTTCTATAACCTCTTCCGGGCTCTTGCCAAGTTTTTTGGAATACTGCACGGCAAGGTCTTTCCATAGCGGAGTATCGAGGGCATTTCCGGGGCAGATAACGTTCGCTCGTATCCCATGCTTTGCAAGGTCGAGGGCAACGCACTGCACCATGCCGATAACACCGAACTTGCTCGCGCAATAAGCCGAATTCCAGAGCCCGCCTTTTTTGCCGCTTCGCGAACCGATAACAACGATCGAGCCCTTACCACCCTCGACCATATGCTTCGCCGCATGCTTTACGCAGAGAAAAGCGCCGGTCAGGTTGACACCAAGGACGAAGTCCCAGTCCTTTTTCTCGAGATCGCAGATGTATGAGCTTTTGAGAACACCCGCGTTGTTTACAAGAAGGTCGATACCACCAAGATTGTCGCAAGCAGCTTTCATCGCCCCTTCGACCTCGGCTTCATCCATGACATTAACTTTGAGGGCAAAAACCTTGCGCCCCGTGGCTTCCGCTATATTTGCGGCCGTCTTTTCTGCAAGCTCAAGATTCATATCAAGAATGCATACATCCGCACCCTCGGCCGCAAGTTTACGGGCAATGCCCTCCCCGATTCCCTGCGCCGCGCCAGTAATAACCGCCTTTAGTCCATCCAGAATCATCTTAAACTCCCAGAATCAAATGCGGCAAATCAAGGTAACCCCCTGGATGCCTGTATAAAACGGTTTGCGCAGTTTTATAACGAATCGGCATGGCCTATTATCCTTTCTTATCAATAGGTTTCAAGGCTTTTCCTTATTTGGCCGATATGAATATATAAGTACCGCCCCATTCGGGTGGCGATATTTAATTTATACTGTATCCATATACTCCTTACCGGAGGTACACAATGCTAACAAGGGTCATGCAAACTCTTATCGCCGTTGCACTTGTATCAAGTATCAGCTACGGCTCCGATGAAACTACTGAATTCCATATCAGGAGCGACCGGGAGCTGTTCTCAGACACTTCAATGGGAACGCGCGCAAAAGGCATGGGTAAATCTTACACCGCAGTGGCTGGCGGAGCGGCGGGGGTAATCGAGAACCCGGCTTCACTTGGCGCCATGACCTACCGTGAAGCGATTGTCGAGATGGGGTTTGACCAGATCGACGCGGGCACTGGCGAAGCTGATATCTTCACCGTAAACGTCGGTGGAGCAGTCAATCTGAATGCCTGCGCACCAGAATACTGGCCCCGCGACAACATGGGCAACCACACCGTAGGCATGGTCATCCATCACAAGGGAATGGATTATACCAGTGCTCAGGATCTGGACACCAACCTGACCGGATTCGTTCTCGCTTACGGCCGCTCTTTCCGCGGTGGTGAGCATTTCGGCGGCATCTCCCTGCGTTACTCCGAAGGCGGTTACGACAACCCCGACCTCTCCACCAACTCTGATCTCGCCCGCTGGGAATTCAAGGTAGGCGGCATTACCCGCCCCGTAGAGAACCTGGCCCTTGGCATGACCTTCAGTTATGGCCGCGGAAGTATCACAGACGAAGGCACCAGCGACGACAACGCCGCAATATCTCACTTCGAGTTCCGCGTCGGTGCCGCTTACCAGCTCACAGACGATGTTCTGCTTGTTACCGACCTTTCGCGGGAAGATCTTGATATCGAATATTCAAAAGACACGCTCTATGACGAACATAATATCTGGCGCCTGAGTGGCGGCCTTGAAAAGATCATGATACCAGAACGCCTGACCCTCCGCGGCGGCATGTACATCCTGCACGACGACTTCACGACCAAAGGCACAAGCTACGCAAACCAGATCGACGACTTTGTCGGCATCACTACAGGCGGGACCTACTACCGCGACGCCCTCGATTTTTCATGGTCCCTCGACCTCCGCACCTCTGGAGAATGGGGCAACTTTTTCAAGATTGGGTACAACTGGTAAGTACGGCATGAAGCTTATTGCATGCAGCAAAAATATCATAGCTTTCGAGCAGAAGAACAGGCAGATGGGATATATCTGCCTGTTCTTTTTGATGCTATCCATGGTAATATTGCTGTTTATCAACAAATCCGGCATCGAAGCACAAGGAACCGACTCAAGCATTGCTGCCATACTCTACGTACTAGCTGGCATATTGGGGTTGGGAACGCTCATAAACCTTACTTCAGGAGCACGGCTTGGAATTGACCGGGAAGCAGGGCGTGTATTTTACTACCGTGAGTTTCTGTGGTTAAAAAGGAACCGGGAAGTTTTTACGTGCGCGGAGATCACGCGTGTCATTTTCCGCGAATTTTATTTCGACGGCGCCAGATACGAAACGCGGATCGAGATCCGGGATAAAAGATTCAGGGTATCAGGAACCATCCCCGAATCGGCGCAAAAGCAATACACCGACCGGAATGATGGTATTGAGTTTTCAAAATGGCTCGCAGAAGAACTCGGATGCAAGTGGACTCACATTAACGAACTCGAAACACACCAGCAATAATAATTACCTTTTGGCGCACATCCGCATTTTCACGCCTTTATCGCTGACGTATTCCTTGATGCCGGAGCAGGTGTATTCACCGTAGTGGACCATGCTCGCAACTAGGGCGGCGTCCGCCCGCCCATCCTTGAAAACATCCACAATGTGGTCAGGCGTTCCTGCGCCGCCAGAAGCAATGACGGGAATGCCGACTGCCTGAGAGATCATGCGGGTAAGGTTAATCTCATAGCCTTCTTTTGTACCGTCGGCGTCGATGGAATTTAGGCATATCTCCCCTGCCCCTAATTCCTCGGCTTTCTTCGCCCACTCCAGCGCATCAATGCCCATGGGCTTGCGTCCACCCTGAATTACTATCTCGTATCCAGACGGGATTTTATCGCTCTTGCCGACGTGCTTGGCGTCCATGCCCAACACCACGCACTGGTTGCCAAAAGCTTTCGCGCCATCGCGTATGATCTCGGGATTTTTGACGGCGAGCGAATTCACCGACACTTTCTCCGCCCCAGCGAGCAAGGCGCGGCGCATGTCTTCCACGCCCCGGATCCCACCGCCGACAGAGAAGGGAATGAAAATAGTTTCCGCAACCTCGCGCACCATCTCAATATCAATCGGCCGCCCCTCAGCGCTTGCCGTAATATCATAGAATACCAGCTCGTCAACACCGTCGCGGTAATACTCGGCCGCCATCTCCACCGGATCGCCGATATCAACATTGCCCTTGAATTTTATGCCTTTGGTGACCTTCTTGTCCCTGACATCAAGGCAGATAATGAGTCTTTTGCTCAGCATGGCGTAATCCTCTACAGATGATGCTTACTCTTTTTCGGCGGTGGGCTGGCTTAGCTTTTTCTCAAGCGCATCAAGGCGCATCTCCATCCCGGCAACTTTCTTTTCAAGCAGTTCGGCAGACTCCACGCCCTTGCGCGGAGTAGCGCCATTTGCGGACAGCTTCATGGCTCCATTTTCCGCCTCACGAAGCTTGACCTGCAATGCTTTATTATGCTCTTCAAGGTCGGCAATACGCTTTTTCATCTCATCAGAGCGCGCGGCAAAATCGTTTTCCCTTGCCGCAAGCTCCTGCTTATAATCGTGCTCCCGACTGTTTATCTCTTTTTCAAAAGCTTCGGACTCGCGGTTGATAATCTCGTTGAATCTTTCATTTGAATAAAAGACGTACAGCACGCAAGCTGCAACAGTAAGACAGGAGAAAACCAGCGCGACAATGATAGGCACGCAGCCACCTGAAGACCCGCCGCCGTTCTCATTCTGTGCATTCATGTTTATGCCTCCACCTTTCCGTCCCACGTGAGAAAGTTGCGAAGAATGGCGAGGCCTACCTCACCGCTCTTCTCAGGGTGGAACTGCGTGGCGAAAAGGTTGCCCTCGCCCACGGCTGAAGCAAAAACCTCGCCCTCATAATCTGTCTGGCAATAGATTTCACCTTCGCAATTCGGAATGATGTGGTAAGAGTGGACGAAATAATACTCCGCCCCGTCCGGCACGCCAGCCAGCA
>JAFGWW010000444.1 GCA_016936955.1 Planctomycetota bacterium
AGCTTGGCGATGTATTCCATCGTGCTGCGCGGCGGGGTGTCGCGGCCGTCGAGGAAGGGGTGGATAATGATCTCGCCTTCGGGATATTCCTGACGCGCGCGGCGCATGATCTTGAAAAGGTGCTCCTGATGGGCGTGGACGCCTTCGTCCTGAAGAAGGCCGAAAAGGTGGAGGCGGCTGGAGTTGCCCTTCCAGTTCTCGACCAGCTTTTTCCAGTTCTCGACCTCGAAGAGGGAGCCATCGCTCAGGCCGTCGTCGATGCGTTTGAGTTCCTGAATAACGATACGGCCGGCCCCCATGTTAAGGTGGCCGACTTCGGAGGAGCCCTGATAACCATCGGGCAGGCCAACCGGCTCGCCGGAGCAGTCGATCATAGTCCACGGATATTTCGCCTTGTAACCGTCGATATTCGGTGTCGAGGCCGCGGCAACGGCGTTGCCCTCGGTCTTCTCGTTAAGTCCCCAGCCGTCGCGGATGATAAGCACTACAGGTCTCATGTTTTTCCTTTCATGGACAGCGAATGTTCCCTCACTGTAACTTCACACTATCAAAGCAGCCCCTGAGGGCGACCCGTATTTTTATCATAAAACCTGCGCAATGGGTAGGGAAAAAGCGGTTCTTTCGGGCGCAATCCTCTCTCCTTTTAAACAAATATCTAACCCTATTCTCGCGATTATTCCGTATCATTCCGGCCGATAAACCGGTTGACAGAAATCCTTTACAAACGGAGAGAAGATGAAGATAGCGCTGCTAACAGACGCCTGGCTCCCCCAGACCAGCGGCGTCGTCACCACCATGACGCGGATGCGCGAGGGGCTGACCGCGCGGGGGCACGAGGTTTTTGTGATCCATCCCGGCATGTTCCGCACCGTGCCGTGCCCGAGTTACCCCCAGATTCGCCTCGCTCTTTTACCAGGGCGGAAGATGGCAAAAATGCTCGACGAGTTCGAGCCCGACGCGATCCACATCCCCGTCGAAGGGCCGATCGGCGTGGCGGGGCGCAACTACTGCGTCAAGCGCGGCCTCCCCTTCACCACCACCTTTACCACCAAATTCCCCGAATATATCGAGATCCGCTTCGGCATCCCGGCCAGATATTTCTACCGCGCTATGAAGTGGTTCCACGGCAAGGCGGAGACGATGATGGTGGCGACCCAGTCTTTGAAAGACGAACTGACAGAGCGCGGATTTAATAATATGAAATTCTGGGGGCGCGGGGTTAATACTGATATCTTCTATCCGTTGCCCAAAGAGAAGTGGCCGAAAGAATTGCTCGAAGCGCCGCGCCCGATCTCTATCAGCCTCGGCCGTGTCGCACCGGAGAAGAATCTTGATGCGTGGCTCGGCCTCGACCTTCCGGGCACCAAGGTTGTCCTCGGCGACGGCCCGGCAATTTCCGAATTGAAGAAGAAATATCCCGGCGTCTGCTTTACCGGACATCTCGCGCTTGAAGACCTTCCGCGTTATCTCTCGGCGGCCGACGTCTTTGTCTTCCCCAGCCTTACCGATACTTTCGGCATTGTCATGATCGAGGCCATGGCCTGCGGCCTGCCGGTTGCGGCCTATCCGGTGGTGGGGCCGAAAGACGTGCTCATCAACGGCGAGACCGGAGTCGTTGACGACAACCTGCGCACGGCTATCGACAAGGCTCTGGTTCTCGACAAGAACGACTGCATCGCCCGCGCGAAATTCTTCACCTGGGAGCGCAGCCTCGATCAGTTTGAATCCAACCTCGCACCGATCAAGCGGGCGGAGGTGAGGAAAGCCGGCTGAATTTATTTATAAAAACTTCAGGGTAGGGGCCTGGCTCCTGCCTTTTTTGCTGACAATGCAAGCCCCGCCCGCCTGTTTGATGCCGATTCGACCGAATGTTGCACGCGCCTTCGCCTTCCCCTTTTTTTTGGCAAAAGGGGGGATATAATCCGGTCGTTAATGATGCTTGACAGATGCACTCGACCCGAGATGGGATTTTTCATTCTCTACAAAACAGCAAAGGGGTGACCATGGGCACAATCTTCGCCAACGAAAACTTCATGCTCGGCAGCAAGGCCGCGGAAGAGCTTTACCATAATTACGCCAAGGATATGCCGATCATCGACTATCACTGCCACCTTATTCCGCAGCAGGTGGCGGAGGATAAGCGTTTTGAGACTCTCACCCAGATCTGGCTCTACGGCGACCATTACAAGTGGCGCCAGATGCGCACCAACGGCGTGGACGAGCGCTTCTGCACCGGCGACGCTTCCGACTGGGAAAAATTCGAGAAGTGGGCCGAGACCATGCCCTATACCCTTCGCAACCCCCTTTACCACTGGGCGCATCTCGAACTGAAAAAGCCTTTCGGCATTACCGACAGGCTGCTCAACCCGAAGACAGCGAAAAGCATTTACGATGATTGTAATGCGAAACTGGCAGAGGAGAATTTTTCAGCGCGCGGCATTATGAAGCAGTTTGACGTCCGCCTCGTCTGCACCACCGACGACCCTGTCGATAATCTTGAGCACCACATCGCCGTCAAGAACGACGCGAGCTTTGACGTGCAGATGCTTCCCACCTTCCGCCCCGACAAGGGCATGACTGTCGAGAATCCCGCCGCCTTTAATGAATGGGTCGGCAAGCTTGAAGCCGCCAGCGGCATGAGCATCAGCAATTTCGCCACATACCTCGACGCTATCCGCAAGCGCCACGATTTCTTCCATGAAGTCGGTTGCCGCCTCTCCGACCACGGCATAGAAACTGCGTATGCGGAAGATTACACCGATAGCCAGATTTCTGCGATCTTCGACAAGGTTCGCTCGGGCAAGGAACTTCCGCAGGACGAGGTGCTCGCCTTCAAGTCGGCCATGCTTTATGAATTCGGCGTGATGGATGCGGAGAAGGGCTGGGTGCAGCAGTTCCACTTCGGCCCCATCAGGAATAACAGCACCCGCCTCTTCAAGAAGCTTGGGCCCGACACGGGCTTTGATTCGATCGGCGATCTTGAATTGGCCAAGCCTCTGGCAAAACTTCTCGACAGGCTTGATATGGAGAACAAGCTCGCCAAGACCATTCTATACAACATCAACCCCAAGGACAACGAGACGCTGGCCACCATGTGTGGAAATTTCCAGGACGGCTCGGTTCCCGGTAAGATGCAGTTCGGCTCCGGCTGGTGGTTCCTCGACCAGCCCGACGGCATGCGCAAGCAGATGGAGGCCCTCTCCAACCTCGGGCTTCTCAGTCGCTTCGTGGGCATGCTTACCGACTCCCGCTCGTTCCTCAGCTACACGCGCCACGAATATTTCCGCCGCATCCTCTGCAATATCCTCGGCAGCGATATCGAGGCCGGCCTCATCCCCGACGACATGGAGCTTGTGGGCGGAATGGTCAAGGATATCAGCTACCGCAACGCCGCCGGCTACTTCGGCTTTGACCTTTAATATGAGTTATTTTTGATGCTTTTCCCCTTATTTTGCTAATGATATTAGGCTGTTAATTGCATAATATCTGAATCAGAGGAAGGGGTGAGTGAATGGATATTATAGAAAAATATGAATCTCTTGCAGCTGCCGGTAAGTGGCAAGATGCGTTGCCGGTTATTGAGGAAATTATCAACATAAACCCGGATATAGACACAAGCTGGTTTAATTATGGCGTTTGTCTTGATGAGCTTGGGAGGCATGGTTCGGCGGCAGAAGCCTTCATAAAGGCTCATGAATTCAAACCGTCTGACAGCGGAATACATTATAGGATATTTAGATCTTTCTTTTTGGCCAATGACCTTGATCAAACATTTGAGTTTTGTAATTATCTATGCGAAAGCTTCAAGGATATCAGAGAGACTCTTTTTGGCTCAGAAGAGTTTAGAGAATTAACAAAGTACGAGTTGTTTAGGAAGCTGGAAGCAAAATACAGCAAATGAATCCAGATTGTGACGGATTGCCAATACATACAGCCCGTGCGCGAGTACGGGCTGTATTATTATGCAGAATCAGACTTAAACCTATTGCCGTTCCGGGCGGTGATGTGCGGTCACTGCCCGGACGGCAATGAGTGCAGATATTAATCTATTTGCATTTGGCTACGGCCACCCTGTATGGTTCCATCTTGCCCATCCAGCTCGGACGTCCGAAAGCCGCTATATAAACCCCGATTGAGATCAGTGCGGCCATTGCGGCAAAAAATACGACCTTGTTTTTCTGTTGTGCGCTCATTCCAAGTCCTCCATGACGGTTTATGTTCTCCCTGTTCATAATTTCTTTACGCGGGGCGCTCCGGCATTCTTGCACGAAAAAATAAAAAAAAGAGACAGCACCGAAGTGCTGTCTCAGGGTTCCTGCAAGGGCTAGTTGGCAGGGAGGGGTAATCATGGTGTCTTTTATGCGTATTTCGCCTTGAGAGCCGTGCCTTTGCGGGCGCTCTGATCGCCAAGGTCGAGGATATGGATAGGCCTGCGCGACCATTCGCCGCTGATGATGAGTTCCTTGCCTTTGACCATGTGGTCGGCCACGTTCTTGTAATACAGCTCCTGCTTGCCGTCCTGGTTCTTGCCTTTGGTTTCGATCCGCTGGCCGTCCTTGTGCTTGATGATGGTGTAGTCGCCGAAGTTCATGAGGTAGCTGCCCTCGGTTCCGGTGAACTCGATAATGCAGTCGTGGCCGCGCGAATCGAGGTGGGTGTTGCAGAGGGTGATCCACTTGCCGTTGTTGAAGCGGGCGACGACGTAGCCTTCGTCTTCGTAGGTATCTTTCTTCCACGCGGTCTTCCAGTAGCCTTCGTGGATGTAACCGCTCACTTCGCTCAGCTTGCCGTCCATGATCTGGAGGGAGTATTCGAGAAGGTGTACGCCCCAGTCGTAATTGATGCCGCCGGAGATGGTCTTGGAGGTGCGCCACCAGTCGCGGGGCTTGCCGTAGCCGCCCATATGGGCCTGAATTTTGTAGACCTCGCCGATCACCTTCTTTTTCTTGATCTGCTCCACCGCTTCGAGGATGCAGCCGTCCCAGTGGCGGTTGTGGTAGGTGGTGATAACGAGCTTGCGCTTCTTCGCCTCGGCGATCATGGCGTCGCATTCGGCGGTGGTGATGGCCAGCGGCTTTTCGCAGCAGACGCTCTTGCCTGCCTTGAGACACTGAAGCGCGAGCTTGGCGTGGGTGTTGTGGGGGGTGATGATGGTGATGAGGTTGACGTCCGAGTTCTTGAGCATCTTCGCCACCGAGTCATAGGTTTCGATGCCGGGGAAGTCGGTCTCCGCAACCTTGAGGCGCGATTTGTCGATCTCGGCGACGGCGACGGGGGTCATGCCCGCAGCTTTCATCTCCTCGAGGTGCTTCTTGCCCATGTTAAAGGCGCCGCCATAGCCGATGACGCCAACCTTGATATCGCTTGCTTTCTTGAAACGAGCCATTTTTGTTTCTCCTGTCTTTTCTTATTTGCCGCGGCCGAGGCCGGAAGATTTGAGGTAATCGAAACTCTGCTTTACCGCTTCCATCATATCGGTGTCGCAGCGGTCAATCTCGACGATCATGTAGTTGGAATGCTTTGCCGCCTCCACGATGGGCGGGAAGTTCATGATGCCGCTGCCGGCGGCCAGCATGGCCTTTTCGCGCGTGCCGGGACCGTCCTTGATGTGCAGAAGCTGGACGCGCTCGCCGAGTTCGGCCACAACCTTTGCCGCATCCTGTCCGCCCACGGTTACCCAGTAAGTGTCGATTTCGTAGAACGCGTCGGGGCTGAGGAACTCTTCCATATACTTGTAAGCAGGCTTGCCCTCAACTTCCTTGTACTCCCATTCGTGGTTGTGGATGCCGAAGGAGAAGCCGCGGGCCTTGCAGTTGGCGGCCGCTTCGTTGAAGATTTCGCAGGTGGCCTTGATCTTGTCCACGCTGGCGAAGTCGTCGGGGCCCTTGCCGCTGATGAT
>JAFGWW010000445.1 GCA_016936955.1 Planctomycetota bacterium
CAAAACCGTCTCGGAAAGTGAATTCAGAGCAGGAAAAACCATCATTGGCTTCGCCCTGGAACCGGATATAAATCTGGATGAAGGCTGGCGCAAGCTGAAGGGCAAGAAACTCGACGGAATTATCGTAAACACTTGCGCATCATTCTGTTCCAATGAGATGGATGCGATTTTCCTGAAAAGTGACGACACCACTATAGAACTCGGCCAGATCAGCAAGACAAAAATGGCAGACCATATCATCAGCCATATCATCAGCCATATCAAGGGTTTACACAACCCCGGCGCGCAGGCGCAAAAAACATCATAACCTGCTGTAAAATAAACACTTAAACTTTAATTTAGCTCGACCTGTACGGCATTAGTTGCCGATAAATATGTATGGGTGCGCACTTCCGTTGCGCGCCGTGGCAATGAAAAGGATTTTACGACGCAACTGACATTGGAAAGGTAGAAAATGGAAAGCGTGAAAATGCTTGTTACCCGCGATCCGGGGACTGAGGATATTGAACTTCCGGCCTATCAGAGCGACGGCGCAAGCGGCATGGACGTGCGCGCGGCGGTCGATGAAGACATAACGCTCCACCCCGGCGACATCAAGCTTATCCCGAGCGGATTGCGCCTCGCCGTTCCGGTCGGTTACGAGGTGCAGGTGCGCCCGCGCTCCGGCCTCGCCCTCAAGCACGGGCTTACCGTCCCCAACACCCCCGGCACCATTGACGCGGACTATCGCGGGCCGGTGGGAATAATTCTCGGTAATGTTTCACGTGAGCCATTCACCATCAGCCGCGGCGACCGTATTGCCCAGCTTGTGGTGCAGAAAGTAATCCACGCCAAGGTGGAGATTGTCGAAGACCTTGACGCAACGGCCCGCGGTGATGGAGGCTTCGGCTCAAGTGGTATTAATTGAAAACGGGCTTAATTACGGCTGGGCGGCCCTGCTTGGATTAATCCAGGGGCTGACCGAATTTCTGCCCGTCTCCTCGAGCGGTCATCTGGCGCTGGCGCAACATCTCGGCCTCAAGCACACGCTGCCCATGGCTTTCGATGTATTCCTGCACCTCGCCACGGTGATGGTAATTCTTGGCGCTTTTTACAAGGACATTATCCGCTACTGGAAAGAGGAGCGCAACGTTCTGTTTTACGTCGTGGTGGGAAGCATCCCGACCGCGATTGTAGGACTCGGCTTCAAGGATCATCTGGAAAAACTTAAAGAGTATCCCCTTATGGTCTGCGGCGCCCTTATCTTCACTGCCGTGCTGTTGTTCCTGACGGAGAAGACGGAGAAAGAGGACGCAACGGCCAAGGATATGGGCTCGGTAAAAGCCTTTATCATCGGCATCTTCCAGGCCATAGCCATCACCCCCGGCGTAAGCCGCAGCGGCTCAACCATCGCCGCCGCGCGGTACTGCGGGATCAGGAAAGAGGACGCGGTGAAGTTCAGCTTTGCGCTAATGGTGCCAGCGGTTCTCGGCGCGTCGCTGCTCAAGGCCATGGATCTGGTCAAGAATCCGGACGAGTTGTCGGCGCTGCCCGTGGGGCCGTGCCTGCTCGGATTCGCAGTATCCATGATAACCGGTTTTTTTGCGCTCAAAGGGCTTATAACCATCGTAAAGAAAAACAGGCTGGTGTATTTTGCGGCCTACTGCGCCCTTGCGGGTTTCGCGGGGCTGGCATACTTCGGACTCATCGCGGCCCGCTAAGAATGGGCTGACGCATTTACTTCTCGGAGGAAACAATGGCACGAAGAAAGAAACAGGAAGAGATCAAGGAACAGCCCAAGGCAAAACCGCTGCCGGTATTTTTCATCGGCCTGTTCCTCTTCGCCCTCGGCCTTTTTCTTGGACTCTCGTTCGCAACGGCCGACATCACTGTCGACCCGGTCCAGACAGCGAGGCAGTGCGCCACGGGGCTGGTGGGCGCATGGGTAGCCTACGGCACGGTGCTAACCCTTGGCCTAACCGCTTCGTACTTCATGGCGGGGCTGGTTTGCATGTGGGGCGTCTGCGTCATGCAAAACCGCGAGTTCTTCTCCACTTGGCCGAAAGTGCTTGGCGGCGTGGTCATGACCGTCTCGGTCGCCATGCTCTCCTCCGCCCTGACCAAAGAGGTGCAGCTCTCCGGCGGCATCGCCGCCCACGTTCTTGCTCCGCCCATGCAGCTTTATGTTGGCAGCGCCGGGCTGGTTATCATCGCTTTCGGAACGCTGTTCCTTGGCGCGGTCATGAGCTTTGGCCATGCAGCATTCGAGCTCACCCATATCGTATGGGACCACCTTAAAACGATCGGCATAAGGACTGCCTCAGTAATCGCGTCCATCATGGGCGGAATCGTCATGAAGCTGCGCCCGAGAGTTGCGGAAGCGGTTGCCGGAAGCGCCAGCCGCGCACTCGTCATCGCCGACAAAGCGAAGCAGAGGATGCTCACCCCCGCCGACGAGGACAAAGCCATCGCCACGGCGGTCGAGGTAGAAGCCGCTGTAATTTTCGACGAACCCGCTCCCGTGGCCGTGGTCGAACCCGAGCCCGAGATGGAGCCGGAGCCCGAACCAGAGCCGGAGCCGGTTGTGATCGACGAGCACGACTTCACTCCTTACGGAATCGAAGAAGAGGAGATGGAGGAGGAGTTCGCACCAAAGACTACTTACAAGAAGCCGAAAAAGCCCAAAAAAGAGGCCGCGCCGGAGAAACTGGACAAGATCGAGGTTGACTCAAGAACAGAAGCGAAGGATTACCAGCTCCCTCCGCTCAACCTTCTGCAGGAACCGGTTGAAGGGACTGGTGACGGCATCTCAAGCTTAGAAAAACGCGGCAAGGTTCTCGAACAGACCCTCTCGGAATTCAAGATCGACGGGCGCGTGGTGGCTATTGAGTGCGGCCCGCGCATTACCCTTTTCGAGATCCGTCTCGCCGCCGGCATCAGGGTGAACAAGGTGATAAACCTTGCCGACAATATCGCCATGGCGCTCAAGGCGCCGAACGTCCGTATTATCGCTCCTATCCCGGGCAAGGACACGGTCGGCATCGAGATCCCCAACCTTGAGCAGCAGCTTGTTACCCTGCGCGAGGTCATGGAAGCGGTCAACCGCGAAAACCGCAAACAGGCCCTTCCCCTTTGCCTCTCGAAAGACGTCTCGGGCAAGCCCGTCATTGCCGACCTTGCAAAAATGCCGCACCTGCTTATCGCTGGTTCGACCGGTAGCGGTAAATCGGTCTGCATCAACTCGGTGCTGCTGAGTTTCCTCATGTGCTGCAAACCGCAGGATGTAAAGTATATCCTCATCGACCCGAAAGTGGTTGAGCTTTCGCGCTTCAAGGATACGCCCCACCTGATGAGCCCGGTTATCACCGACATGAAGAAGGCGGTGGGCGTTCTCGAGTGGGCGTGCATGAAGATGGACGAACGCTACGAACAACTCTCCATGGTGAGTGTGAACAACATCTCCAAGTTCAACGCACTCGGTGACGAAGAGATTGCCAAGCGTCTGGACGGGATATATTCGGAAGACGAACTCAGCCTCTTCCCGAAGCATCTGCCCTACATCGTCATCGTAATCGACGAGCTTGCCGACCTGATGATGGTTGCTGGCAAGGACGTGGAACAGCACATTACCCGGCTCGCCGCCAAGAGCCGCGCGGTGGGCATCCACCTTATCCTCGCCACCCAGCGCCCGTCGGTTGACGTCATCACCGGCCTTATCAAGGCGAACATGCCGAGCCGCATCGCCTTCCAGGTTGCAAGCCGCGTGGACAGCCGCACCATTCTCGACCAGAACGGCGCGGAAACCCTTCTCGGCGCGGGCGACATGCTTTACCTTCCGCCCGGAGTGGGCAAGGTTATCCGCTCGCAGGGCGTTTTCGTCA